>JABFRM010000134.1 GCA_013141155.1 Methylococcaceae bacterium
TCAGAGTTTTGTATTTTTTCTCGGATGGCGTGCGTGGTCGTGGCTGTTCCGTGTAGTATTTGTCCCATAGTTTTTGCTCCTTAAGTTCAGGATATTTTATACCATTTATATGTGGTACTAAACAATTACCTAGTAATATCGGCACTCAACGTTTCGCTGAATGCCGTACTCTTGAATCCGCCGAACCATTCCCACGCCGAGCAGCAGGCTGATGCTGATTGGTGCGTTGCTCGAACTGTCTGGGCTTGGGTTTATTGACTGTCGTTGCAGCTTTTTTAGGCATATCGCCAACTGCTAATGATTCAAGCTCATAGCCGGTATCGGCAACCCGCGGGATAGCCATTTTGAGCAGTTTTTCAATCGCTTGTAGTAATTTGGCTTCATCTGAAGAAACCAATGAGATGGCTTCACCCGTAGCGCCAGCACGTCCCGTACGACCAATACGATGCACATAATCTTCTGCGACTGCGGGCAAATCATAGTTCACCACATGCGGCAATTGATCAATATCTAACCCTCTCGCCGCAATATCCGTTGCAACCAACGCCGTCACTTTACCATTTTTAAACATTTCCAAAGCCTTGACGCGCGCGCCCTGACTTTTATCCCCGTGCAACGCGGCGGTTTTAATGCCATCCAGCGCCAATTGTTTAGCGAGACGATCTGCCCCGTGTTTAGTGCGTACAAAGATTAAGACTTGTTGCCAATTACCATTGCCGATCAAATAGGACAATAATTCCCGTTTATATTCGCGTTTAATGGGGTATAAACTCTGGGCAATTGCGTCAACAGTTGCGTTGCTGCGGGCAACTTCCACTAATGTGGGATTATTTAATAACTGCCCAGCGAGGGTTTTTATTTCAGCAGAAAATGTGGCCGAGAACAACAAGGTTTGACGTTTTTTAGGAATTAACGCAATGACTTTGCGAATATCCTGAATAAATCCCATATCCAACATGCGATCTGCTTCATCCAGCACTAATATTTTCACCTGCGAAAGGTCAATGGTTTTTTGTTGCACATGATCCAGTAAACGTCCTGGCGTTGCAACAACAATGTCACAGCCCCGGCGAAGGTTGCGGATTTGATTGGTAATGCTCACCCCACCATAAATCGCTTCCGCAAATAAGGGCAAATGCTTACCATAAGCTCTAATGCTTTCATATACTTGCAGCGCCAATTCTCGTGTCGGCACTAAAACTAGGCAGCGGATAGGACGTGGTCGCTGAACGCTCGGGGCATCCTGCAATAATTGTAAGAGTGGCAAGGTAAAACTGGCGGTTTTACCCGTCCCAGTTTGTGCGCCTGCCAATATATCCCGCCCTGCCAGTACGACGGGAATCGCTTGTTGTTGGATAGGGGTCGGGGTTTTATAACCCTGTTCTGTAACAGCCTGCAAGATTTCGGCAGACAAGCTGAATTGAGTAAAAGACATAATATCCTTGGGTAAAAAAATCGCTTTAAAATCCAGATACTCTGGATTAAGAAAAGGTACAAGCAGAAAGGTGAAAGACCGTATCGATACCTAAGCACTTGGAATTAATAGAACCGCACTGCCGTTTAAAAAGGCGCTTCTGAGTGCGGCGGAAGAACTGATCACAATCATGAATACTTCCTGTTGGACTTATTCATTTAGTGGACGAAGAAGCCCGCCCACCCTAATTTTAAATTTAACTGGTCACAATAAAACGCACAGCGTCCAAGCGAATTTGTGCATCTTGAATATGGCTGTAAGACAAGCGCACCACATCTTTTATTTGCTCAATTTCATCGTCTTTGATACTTGCGTTGACTTTTTTAAGCCGCGCCAGCCGTTTAATTTCGGCGCCTAACGATTCCAGCATAACTTTATTGGCTTGCAGCGTTATGCTCTCCATTTCCATTTTTGCTTTTTGACGCGCCAACTCTAGCATTTTGGTAATTTGCCCACGCTGGGTATTTAAGAAAGCACTGACTTGATGCCCCTCAAAACTATCGCCAGTGGTAATAAGGCTCGCGTGGCTGATGGTTGCGGTTAAATCGCGCAAATTCTGGTCAATAAGCACACGTATCGGGGTGTGCGGTAAAAAACGACTGATCTGTAGCCTGGCAGGCGCAGTACATTCAACAATAAATAACAGTTCCAGTAAAAATTGTCCTTCCTGCAATTGCGTATGCGTCACTGCGGAAACTGCGGCATTCCCAGTGTCACTAGACAACACCAAATCCATAGCTGCGGTTAACATGGGATGCTCTTGGGTAAGAAACTGCATATCTTCACGCACCAGCGCAATATCACGCCTGACCGTAACAGTCATGCCATCTTCAGTCAACAACGGAAAATGTGCAATGCGCAAATGCTCACTCGGACACAGAATATAACAATCCGGCGAATGTAGCTCAACATCGACACCATAGCAATCCAATAGACCTTCAAAATAAGGCCATAACCCAGCTACTTGCTCTTCCTGCTCAATTTGAGCAATTAAGGCATTGGCGACTTCCGTGCGGCAAGAATTTAATTCCAATAATTGATCGCGCCCCTGGTGCATTTGCGTTTCAATGCTTAGGCTTAACTCCTGGGTTTGCGTAATAAAATCATCAATCAACTTTTGATTAGTGCTGCTTAAAATTTTCTCCAAGGTTTCTTTTTGCGCTTCCGCTACCCGTTGCGCTCCTGAACAGTTGACCCGAAACGCGTTCATGCCTTCGTCATACCAACGAAACAACACTTCCTGTGCGGTATTTTGAATATACGGTACATGGATTTGAATCACATGCTGTTGACCAATTCGATCCAAACGCCCTATGCGTTGTTGCAATAAATCAGGGTTTTCGGGCAAATCAAATAAAATCAGGTGTTGTACAAATTGAAAATTACGCCCTTCACTGCCAATTTCAGAACAGATTAAAAGTCGCGCGCTACCCTCATGATCGGCAAAATAAGCAGCCGCACGATCCCGTTCAATAATGGTCATGCCCTCATGGAATACCGCAGCAGGCAGGCCAGTACGACTTTTTAAAGCTTGTTCTAAAGCAATCGCCAGTTCAGCTTGCTTGCAAATTAAGAGCACTTTTTGTTTTTTAAGCTGTTTTAATTTATCCAGCAGCCACTCAAAACGGATATCGGCGGCAATATCAGCACTGGCATGACCCGCTAACGGATAGCCATGACATTCCCGCGCCGGAAAACCCTGCACGGATTGGCGAGAATTGCGAAATAAAATACGTCCAGTGCCGTGATGATCCAACAACACGTTGAGTAACGCATCCCGAGCAGCCGCAGCTTCGTCAGGATCATTAATTTTCGCCAGCAAGGCTTCAACATTATCTTCTTTCAGTAACTTCTTTAACGCGTTTTGCGCCTTACGGTCTAAATCTTGACCCGCCATTAAGGATTTAGCCACCTCAGCTACTGGCTCAAATTGCTGCTCTTCTGCCAAGAATGCTTTAAAACTGTAAAAACGATCTGGATCCAGCAACCTTAAGCGCGCAAAATGACTCTCTTTACCCAATTGTTCTGGCGTTGCGGTTAATAAAATAATCCCCGGCGTCAGTAAGCTCAGTTGTTCTACAAATTGATAACAGGCACTCGGTGTGCGCTCATTCCATTCCAGATGGTGTGCTTCATCGACCACCACCATGTCCCAATCCGCCTGTAAGGCCTGTTGTTGGCGCTGCGGATACTGCTCAAAAAAGTTCTGGCTACACAGCACCAGTTGTTCGGACATAAACGGATTTTCATCATGCGCTTCAATGCAACGTTCTTCATCAAACACACTAAAGCGCAGATTAAAGCGCCTGAGCATTTCAACCAACCATTGGTGCAAGAGGCTTTCCGGCACCATAATCAGTACCCGGCGACTTAGCCCGTGCAATAAGCGATAATGCAAAATCAATCCAGCTTCAATGGTCTTACCCAAACCCACTTCATCCGCCAACATAATTCTAGGGGCTAGACGATTAGCGGCTTCATGCGCGATAAATAATTGATGCGCCAGCAATGACGTACGCCCGCCTTGCAAGCCTTTAAACGCAGCTTGTTGATGCTGCTGTAGACGCCGCCAAGTTTCATAACGCAATAAAAACCAGGCGTCAGGATCCATTTGACCAGCAAATAAGCGATCATAGGGCTTGTTAAATTGAATATGATGGTTTAATTCCATCTCTTCCAGACGTACGGGCTTGCCTTTACTGTCACTACAAAGATAGGTCAGCAAACCAGACGCATCAATCACTTCTTGAACCAGTAATTGCTCACCCTCGGCCGATTCAATGGCATCGCCTTCCACAAATCTGACTCGGGTTAACGGCGCATTATCGGCAGCATACAAGCGCTTTTCGCCACAGGCTAAAAACAACATACTGACGCGATTAAACTCAACGTCTAAAACCAGGCCCAAACCCAGTTCTGATTCAGTGTTACTAATCCAGCGTTGGCCGGGAATAAAGTCACTCATTTATTAAAATGCCTGTTTAAATGATTGCACAACATACAGATAAAAACCTAACACAGGTTAATTGGGTAAGAAATGGGGCTGAATTTTTATTTTTCAACGGGGATAAGCTTAAAAATGGAGGAAATTGAAAATAGTGTAGTTTGACTCAGCGCAACGATTATGTCCATTAACCGCGCAATCAAATTTGCTTTAAGTAGCGCCAACGCTTTAAATCACTAGATTGGACTGCCAGACAAAATATCTTGTCGCTGTAAAGTGTAGCGTGCAATTGCGGCAATTTCCTCATCAACATCCTGAGCTAAAAGTTCCAGAGCATGGCCGCGCTTAACCACCACAAAGCGCACAAAGTCATGGCTGTCAAGCGCCAGCATATCCAGAAGCTTGACTTCATTACAATATTTGGCAACTGTTGCACGCACCTGCCAATCCACATCCCTAGCCAAAACCTCATGACCCATTTTTTTACGTGCCACGGTGCTTCTAACCAAAGTAGAGGCATCGTTAACCAAGTCCGCTAACGCGAAGCACTGTTCAGCGGCTTCTAAGCGAATATACTCATCCGCTTCGCGCAAAAGTTCAGCAACGGTATAGGTTTTTCCGGCGAGGGTGATGGTTTCTTCGCTAACAACGGACATATTATTCAACTCAATATAGCTTAACAATCCGCGTAGTTTAGATAAAACGAAAACCTAAGTACATTATTTATTTCAATTAATGTAAAAATGATCCAGGCGTTACGCTACAAACGCCCAAATATCTGCGCTATTTTCTAATAATGCGGCGGCGTTTGATCAACATCCTCCTCATGCGCGGTATCTTGCAAATTTTTAATGCGCTCATGCAGCATTTTACAAGTTGCTTCCAAGCGATCAAGTTGTCGTTGCTGCTTAATGACGATCTGATTAAGATCTTGCACCAAGTCTTCCTGATAGGCGACTTTAATTTCCAGCTCTATAAACCGTTGTTCACTCATATTTTTTTAATTTCCCTTGCAAAAGCATTCCTCTCTTAAAGGTTACATCAACATACCGTCTAATTAACGATCATCATTATCTGGTTTATCACGCAGCAATTCTTCTTCACGCAGCAGTTGATAAATCCCTTTGCAGCCTTCACAACAAAAATGTTGTTCACCTTGCTGTGTTGTTAAATGAAACCCTGACACCTCAACCGCTAAGCCACAAAGCGCACAGCTTTTTTTTTCTTCACGCATTTTCAACAGTTGCCCCTCCAATAAATAGTCATGCTGCCCCACCCGATAGAGGGTTAATACCGACACAAATCTAAATTACTGTTTTAACCACAAATCCATCTGACATTCGGCTAACAAGCTTATGCTAAAATATTTTACGTCTTTCCTAAATTAAACTCAAAGCGTTACAGATGGCCATTTTACTTTTTTCACTGCGCAATGTACCCGAAGATGAAGCCACCGAAATAAGGGAACTACTTGATCAGCATGCCATTCCTTGCTATGAGACCTCGGCTGGTAATTGGGGTATTTCAATGCCTGCACTCTGGCTCAAAGATGACGAACATCTGGCGTTGGCAGGGCAACTGCTTGCTGCTTACCACCAGCAACGCTTTATCACCCAACGCCAAGCGTATTTACAAAAACAACAAGCGGGGGAGGCGCCCACTTTCATAGGTAACTTACTGAAACACCCGCTGCGTTTTATTGCCTATGCTGTCTGCGCCCTATTCATCTTGGCTATTTCAACGCGCTTGATTAGCGCATTAGCTCACATAAGCCTCGTCAAATAATCGTCCAGTAAAAAAACATTAACTTTAAAGGCCTCAAGCCTTGCGACTACTGCCGCCCGACACGCAACATCCACATCCAAGTCCGCTATACGCCAAGCCGCAACCGATCCACATTGATTGGGTATCCTTAATAAGCGGGTGAGATCTTTTGGATTAATAACGCATTGTTCCAATCCTAAGCTAATGCCTTGCCCCACCGCTTTCACGAAAGCCTCTTTGCGTGTCCAAAAATCAAAAAAACCAGGCATTTTTTCAATATCGGACAAACTTTGCCAATAGACCTGTTCCTCTGCCGCAAAGCACTTTGCCACGATACCTGCCGTGTGCGTCCTAGCTTTCATTTCTTCTATATCAACCCCTAACGCCACCCCCTCGGTAACTGCGATCAAAAGCTTAGCACCTGAATGCGACATATTAAAGCTGAGCGCAGGATAATCCTTCAAATAAGGCTTGCCCTGTGCGGTGCGATTAATATTAAGTGCCGCCGGCGACACCTGTAAATAGTGACCTAGCAGCATTCTTAATAAGCCATGACTTTGCACAGCCCGGTCACACAAGGACTGAAACCTGAATTTTGCAACCCGCACTCGCTCAGCCGCATCCAAAACCGCATAACAACGCTCTTGATCAAACGATAATTGTCCAAAATCAGCGTACCATACGTCAATAGCCCCATGCTGTAGGGTGCAAAACTGACTCACATTAGACCTCACTTAATGCTGAATCGAAAAATCCGGCTTAAGGCGATTCTCCAAAACCGTCATTAGCGTTATTTTATGGTTATTGCGTGTTTTCGATTCAGACGGCATTGCAAGTGTACACAGTGTTTTGTTAAGCAGCATTTTTGTTGATTTTAGGTAAAATACCCTGATGATTCTAATATCCGTTATTATTCCATACCATCGTCGTTACGCTTTAAATATCTATGCCACAAGGCATTAAACATACAATATTCCATACGGTAACTGTAACCGCCATCCTCATCGAGAACCGCACATTATGAATACACAACCAAAACTCCGCTGGGGTATTTTAGGCGCAGCACGCGTCAATGAGCGCTTGCTGCCCGCCATTGTCGAAGCCGACAATGCCGAATTGGTGGCTATTGCCAGCCGTCGCCCAGGTGCCGCTGCAGAAACCCTGGCGAAATACGCACCGCAACAACAAAATGTCCGCTGCTACAACAACTTGGAAGCCTTGCTCGACGATCGCTGAAAATCATGGAAACGGAGCGACAGCGAAGTGATGATTTTTAGTCCCCGATAGCTGCACAGGGCCGGGTGTTGAGCCGGAGCAACGCGTAGGTGAAATACAGAGGCTTACCGATAGGCAGCG
>JABFRM010000092.1 GCA_013141155.1 Methylococcaceae bacterium
TTACTGCATCACCCTTATGAATCCTTTTCGCCGGTGATTGAATTTTTACGTCAAGCTGCCGCAGACCCTGATGTATTGGCGATTAAGCAGACTTTATATCGTACTGGCCCTGATTCGCCAGTGGTTGACGCGTTAGTCAAAGCCGCGCGGGCGGGTAAAGAAGTGACTGTGGTTATCGAGTTGCGGGCGCGTTTTGATGAGGGGGCTAATATTAAGCTGGCCTCGCGTTTGCAAGACGCCGCGGTGCATGTGGTGTATGGAGTGGTCGGTTATAAAACCCATGCCAAAATGTGCTTGGTTTTGCGCCGCGAAGGTAAAGTACTCTGTAATTATGTGCATTTAGGCACAGGTAATTATCACCCCAAAACCGCGCGGCTTTATACTGATTATGGCTTGTTTTCGGCGAATAAAGAATTGGGCGATGACGTCCGCCGCGTGTTTGTGCAACTCACCAGCCTAGGGCAGGTGAGCAAATTAAATAAGCTGCTGCAATCACCCTTTACCTTGCATAAAGGCTTGATTGCCAAAATTGAGCGTGAAATGTTGCATGCCCAAAGTGGGAAGCCTGCCAGAATTATAATTAAAGTCAATGCGTTGGTGGAGGAAGAAATTATTCGGGCGTTATATCGCGCCGCACAGGCGGGTGTCGAGATTAAATTGATTGTACGGGGAATTTGTTGCTTAAAACCGGGGATTAAGGGGGTGTCTGAAAAAATTGAAGTGCGCTCAATTATAGGGCGGTTTTTAGAACATGCTCGGGTGTATGTGTTTAGCAATGAGGGTAACACTGAAGTATACGCTGCCAGTGCCGACTTAATGCACCGGAACATGTTTAGGCGCGTAGAAATTTGTTTCCCTATTGAAAACAAAAAATTGCAGGAACGAATTTTGAATGACCTGGAAGGCTATTTAAAAGACAACTCACAAGCGTGGCTATTGCAAAGTGACGGCAGTTATCATCGTGCTGTCTATGATGCCGAACAGCCTTTTCAGGTGCAAACGGAATTATTGCAGACGCATTTGGCGGTTTAGTCGTTGTTAAATTAAATTAAAATGAAGTTATATTTTTCGGTATTAAGACCGACATGGACCGGCGCTTTTGGTTACTTATGATGCAATTCTGAAAGGCACATTTTATAAAATATCCTCTAAGCCCTCTTTTCAAAAGAAGGGATCTTGGTGCTTAATATTAATTATACACAATAGAATTAATGACTTAAATTTAGTAACGGTTTTAAGTATTGACCAAGTTAATCCAGCGATCAAGCCCTGGCGCCTTATATTCCAGCAGTTTATCAATTATTGCACTTGGGTTGTCATCAATTAACAGCAGCGCCCGATGTTTAGGGCTAACAAATTGTTCAGTCACCGCATGGTTTAAAAAAGTAATCAACGCATCGTAGTAGCCATTAATATTCAGCAAGGCACAGGGTTTTTGATGCAACCCCAATTGCGCCCATGTGAGTATTTCAAACAATTCTTCCAGTGTTCCCAACCCACCAGGCAATGCAATAAAACCGTCGGCCAATTCAGCCATGAGTGCTTTACGCTGGTGCATGGAATCCACAATTTTCAGTTCGGTTAAGTGCTTATGCAAGACTTCTTTTTCGACCAGCACTTGCGGCATTACGCCAATAACCTTACCGCCGTTTGCCATCACAGCATTGGCTATGACGCTCATAATGCCGATGTTGGCGCCGCCATAGACCAGAGTTAGGTTACGTTTCGCCAATTCGGCACCCAGTTGTTCTGCGGCGGCTCGAGATTTCGGATTTTTGCCCATGTTGGAACCGCAATAGACACAGATACTGTTCATTTTAATATTGGGCGTTATTTAATTTTAGGGGCGTAAGCGGTTGCAACCGGCTGGGTCAGCGTTTGCACCACCAAGCTGCCGATCATATCGCCTTCAACATTAACGACGGTTCTGACCGTATCTAATAAACGGTCTATAGGTAATAGTATGGCAATGGCTTCTGCGGGTAAGCCCACTGATTGCAAGACCATCACCATCGTTACCATGCCTGCGCTGGGGATGCCTGGCGCACCAATGGCGGCTAACATGGCGGTGAGGAAGACGATAGTTTGTTGCAATAAACTCAGTTCTACACCCGTTAAGTTGGCAATGAATAATGCTGCTGCTGCTTCGTATAATGCGGTGCCGTCCATATTAACGGTTGCCCCCAGGGACACCACAAACCCCGCAATATTTTTATCGACGTTTAAATGCTTTTCTGCGCAACGTAAGGTTACTGGTAAGGTGGCGGAGCTGGAGCTGGTGGCGAAAGCAGTAATGAGCGATTCTCTTGCACCTTTGAAAAAGAAAGCCGGTGTTATTCTGGTGATAGCATAAAGAATCAGCGGTAACACTACCAGTCCATGAAATAAGGTGGTGCCGATGACCACCACAATAAATTTAGCCAATGTGCTTAACAAGGCGATATTTTGGGTGGCGACTAATTTGGTCAGTAACGCAAAGATCCCCAGCGGCGCGACTTTCATAATCCAGTTGACGATTAGCATAATGATCGTCAGCAGTTCTTCAATCAGGTTCAAAAGGGTTGGCGACTTTTCCGCCGACACGACCAATGCGATACCTAAAAATAAGGCAAAAATTACCACCGCGAGTATGTCGCCGTGTACCATCGCTGCTAAAGGATTAATAAATAAACCGTGGAAAAAATGCCTGATGAAGTCAGGCATCGTCAAGCTTTTAGCGCTGAAATGTTGAAGTTCGGCATCGAACAAATGAATATCTAAGCCTTTACCCAACTGAAAAAAATTAGAAGCACCAAGCCCAAGCAATACTGCCAATGAAGACGTAAGCAGAAAAAATAGTAAGGTGACTTTCCAGACTTGATGCCTATTACGGTGATTACGCAAATGCGCCACGCCGACTGTAATAGAGGTAAATACCAGTGGGATCAAGATCATTTTCAGCAAATCGATGAAGGTATTGCCGACAATGTCACACCCAAAAATGGCTTGTTTATACAGAGCGGCATCCACTCCAAGCTGTTGCAGAATCATGCCGCAAATCAGGCTGGCGATAACCGCACTGAAAATTTGTGTGTTGAGTGAAAATTTCACGGTTAATAAAGTTGATATGGGGCTTTTAGAAAAACCAACGATTATTTACCGGTAATCGATTTTTCCAATTTTCGGCATTGGCCGGCATCCAGCCATCTTTCGCACCATACATCTAAAGCCGCAGCATCTGCCTGCATCTGATGAAATTCCTGCTGGGCTAAATCCGGTTGCTCTTTGGGCCACCAAGAACGCGTGTCAAATTGTCTTTGAATGTATTGTTGTGCTGCGCTTAAGTCTGTAGGGTTTATTTTCATGTCAGTTTTCTCCATCTTAATCAACGGTTGTAAGGGTGCTAAGTATTTAAGCATAAGTTTTCAAGTATAACGGTTAAGCCGATCATGGTTCGACAGGCTCACCACGAACGGCTTAATATCTTTCCTGACTTGAAACAAATGCCCGAAAACTTTAGTCTGGCTACTTGTTTTATAATTGTTCGTAAAGCTTTAAATATTGTTGCGCGCTGTTTTGCCACGAAAAATCTTTTCGCATGGCATTTTTTTGCAGTTGCCGCCAGGTTTTGGGATCATTAAAGAGTAACTGGCAGCGCTTAATGGCCTCCAATAAAGCGCCTGCATGTGGTGCATTGAACACGATGCCGCTGGCAGTATGGTCGTTAATGGTTTCTGGTATGGCATCGACAACCGTGTCTGCTAAGCCGCCAGTTTTGCGGACAATGGGTAAGGTGCCATAACGTTGACTGTATAGTTGATTGAGTCCACAGGGTTCAAAGCGCGATGGCATCAGAAAAATATCGGCACCCGCTTCAATCAGGTGTGCCAAAGATTCATCGTAGCCGATGCGTATGGCTATTTTAGTCGGGTTATTTTGCGCAAAACGCTGTAAGCGTTCTTCAAAAACTTTATCACCACTGCCTAAGAGTACAAATTGACAAGGCATATTAATCATTTCTGGTAGGCAATCTAATACCATATCGATGCCTTTTTGATCCACCAAGCGACTGATTAAAGCAAACAGCGGAAGTTTCGGCGCCACTGGTAAGTTCATGGCTTGTTGTAAAGCAGCTTTATTGAGCTGTTTTTTGTCCAGGTTGTCGGCATCATATTGGCTGGCGAGCGTACTGTCGGTTGCGGGATCCCATTGTTCCAGATCCATGCCGTTGATAATGCCAGTTAAATGTGCTTGGCGATATTTCAGTAAGTCTTCCAGCCCGTAGCCGAATTCGGCGGTTTGAATTTCTTCGGCATAGGTGGGGCTGACGGTAGTGATGTGATCGGAAAACGCCAATCCGCCTTTAATAAATGACAGTTGATTGTGAAATTCAAGGCCATTTGGATTCCAGAGTCGTCCAGGTAAATTGAGCTGCGGGTAGGTCGAGGCAGGGAATATACCTTGGTAGGCCATATTATGAATGGTAAATACGGTAGCTGGGCGTGTGGTTTCCAGGGATAGCAACGCGGGGGTTAAGCCCGTTTGCCAATCGTTACAATGCACAATATCGGGTTGCCAGTCTAAATAAGCGCGGTTGGTCGCGATTTCAGCGGCAATTCTGCAAAATAACGCAAAGCGTTCGGCATTATTGGGCCAAGCTTGTCCGTGTATATCGACATAGGGGTTACCCGGCATACTAAAATAAGCAGGGTAATCGACCAGCCAAATAATAACGTTACTATCCTGCATGCGGCTTTCCAGGATATTAACGTCACTATTGTTAACTCGGACGGTGCAGCGATAGTAAACTTCTTGGTTAGTTTTAATGGCTTGATAAAAGGGCAGCAGTATGCGTATATCTTGACCAAGCTCGGCCAACGCTTTAGGCAAGCTCCCAGCGACGTCAGCGAGTCCCCCAGTTTTGATTAAAGGATGCGCTTCAGAGGTTACAAAAAGTATTTTCTTCATTGCGAGTATGTGTCGTTGTTATTATTGTTTTAAGATGATTGCCCCTAACGGTGGCAAGGTCAGACTAATGCTGTGTGGATGATTCATCCACGCTTCGGGGGTGGTTAACACCATGCTGTTGCCGACATTGCTGCCGGCATAATAGGTGGAATCAGAATTAAAAATCTCCAGGTAACGACCTTCTGTAGGCACGCCAATTTTATAGTTTTCTCTAATGACCGGTGTAAAATTCAGCACGACGATTAAATCTTCTTGTGTGGTTTTACGGCGATAGCTGATAATGGATTGATCAACATCATGGCAGTTAATCCATTCAAAGCCTTCATGCGAAAAATCATAGTGAAATAATGCAGGTTGGGTTTTATATAAATGATTAAGGTCTTTTACCAGAGCCTTAATGCCTTTATGGTGTGAGTAGTCCAGCACATACCAGTCTAGGGCATGATTAAAATTCCATTCGTTGCCCTGTCCAAATTCACAACCCATAAATAATAATTTTTTACCGGGATAGGTGAACATAAAGGTATACAACAAGCGTAAATTGGCGCAACGTTGCCATTCATCACCGGGCATTTTGTTCAGCAACGAGCCTTTGCCGTGCACAACTTCATCATGCGAAAACGGCAGCACAAAATTTTCGGTAAAGGCATATAGCAAACCGAAGGTAAGCTGGTCGTGATGATATTTACGGTGGATGGGTTCTTCCTGCATATAGTGGAGCATATCGTGCATCCAGCCCATATTCCATTTCATCGAGAAACCTAAACCGCCGGTCCAGACCGGGCGCGTTACTTGCGGCCAAGCGGTGGATTCTTCCGCCAGCACGACAGAACCTGGGTGTTCTGCATGGGTCACTGCATTTAGTTCACGCAAGAAATCAATGGCTTCCAGATTCTCGTTGCCGCCATATTGGTTTGGAATCCAATCATGGTCTTCGCGTGAATAATCCAAGTACAGCATGGAGGCCACCGCATCCACGCGGAGGCCGTCCAGATGGTATTCTTCCAGCCAGAATATAGCGCTGGATAACAAAAAATTTTTAACCTCATTGCGCCCGTAGTTGTAGATCAACGTCCCCCAATCGCGATGCTCACCTTTACGCGGGTCTTCATGTTCATACAGCGCGCTGCCATCAAAACGCGCCAAGCCAAAGGCATCTTTGGGGAAATGCGCCGGCACCCAATCCAGAATAATGCCGATGTTGTTTTGATGGCAAAGATCAACAAAATAACGAAAATCATCGGGTGCGCCGTGGCGACTGGTTGGGGCAAAATAGCCAGTAGTTTGGTAGCCCCAAGATGCGTCTAACGGATGCTCAGTGATCGGGAGTAATTCAATATGCGTAAAACCCATGTCTTTCACGTAATCGAGCAATTGCACGGCGAAATCTCGATAATTTAAGAAATTACCGCGTTCATCGCGTTGCCAAGAGCCTAAATGCACTTCGTAAATCGAGATGGGGCGGTGTTGCCAGTCAAAATGTGTGCGGGTGTTCATCCATTCGTCGTCTTGCCAGGTATAGCTATTTTCAGCTACGACAATGCTGGCGGTGAGCGGGCGAAATTCAAAACGTTGTGCATAAGGATCTGTTTTAACTAACAATTCTTGGGTATGGCGGTTGAGGATTTCAAATTTATACAGGCAGCCATCGGTCAGTCCGGGTATAAAAATCTCCCAAATACCACTGCTGCCGAGGCTACGCATGGGATTGCAGCGGCCATCCCATTTATTGAATTCGCCGACCAGGCTGACCCGTTGCGCATTGGGTGCCCAGACGCTGAATAACACGCCGCTGATTTGATCAATACTGTGAATATGACTACCCAGTTTATTGTAAATGTGCCAATGCTTTCCTTCGCTGAATAAATGTTGATCAAATTCAGGTAGTTGTGCGGTGAAATCATAAGGGTCGCAGTGGCTGTGCGTGCTGCCGTCTTTATCTAGCCAGTTCAATTCATAATGTGCAGGAAATTCGGTAGGGTCAATTGCAATTTGGAAAAAATCAGATTCGGGAATGCGTTCCAAAGTGAGCTTGGGGCTTTTTAGGGTAACGGTTTCCGCATAAGGCAGGTAAACAGTCAAGTTAGTTTTACCGTCTTTACTGTGTTTACCCAGTACCGAATAAGGGTCGTGATGTTTAGCTTGGCTGAGTAAACTTAAATTACTATCAAGCGTGTTTATTGATGTTTTTTTCACGTTAGCATGACCTCAGTTGTAGTAATATAATGGCGTTGAAACAGATGTTACCAAATAAAGATACAGTTAAGTAGCCATATTTATTATCAGGGGATAAAAAATGAAAAACATCGACAATCCGCACTTCGACCATTATGTCAGCCATTTAACCCGTAACACTATTGCCTTGATTTTGGCGGGTGGGCGAGGCTCAAGATTACATCAGATGACCGATTGGCGCGCCAAGCCTGCCGTACCTTTTGGTGGTAAATTTCGGATTATTGATTTCCCCTTATCAAACTGTATGAATTCCGGCATCCGCAAAATTGCCGTGTTGACGCAATATAAATCCGATTCTTTGATTCGCCATATTCAGCAAGGCTGGGGGTTTTTACGCGGAGAGTTTGGCGAATATGTTGATTTAATGCCGGCACAGCAGCGTTTGGATGAAAATTCTTGGTACGCCGGAACCGCAGATGCGATTTATCAAAACATCGATATTCTCCGCAGCCGTAAGCCGGAGCATATTTTAATTTTAGCAGGTGATCATATTTATAAAATGGATTATAGCGCCATGTTAGCGGATCATGTCGCTAATAATGCTGATTTAACCATTGGTTGCATTGAGGTTTCTCTTGCCGAGGCATCTGCTTTTGGTGTGATGGATGTGGATGAGTCGCGGCGCGTTAAGGCATTTGTGGAGAAACCTGAGTGTCCTCCTAAAATGCCTGGTCGTGAAAATACCGCCTTGGCGTCGATGGGCATTTATATTTTTAATGCTGATTTTTTATACGAACAACTGATTAAAGATGCTGATACTAAAGGATCAACGCGCGACTTTGGTAAAGACATTATCCCCTCGGTTATCAATAAATATCGGGTGAATGCGTATCCATTTCTGGATATGCAGAATTCTGAAGTACAAAGTTATTGGCGCGATGTGGGTACCATAGATGCCTATTGGTCAGCCAATATGGAGTTGATTGGCGTCAATCCTGATTTAAACTTATACGATAAAACCTGGCCGATTTGGACGAATCAAGAACAAACACCCCCTGCAAAATTTGTGTTTGATGATGAAGATCGGCGCGGCGTTGCAATTGACTCAATGGTGTCTGGTGGCTGCGTGGTGTCGGGTGCCACCGTTAAACATTCGTTATTATTTTCCAACGTGCGCGTTAATTCTTATACTACGGTGGTTGATTCGGTGGTGTTACCCGAAGTCACCATTGGACGGCATTGCCGGATTACCAAAACTATCATTGATAAAGGCTGTAATATACCGGAAGGCACTATTATTGGTGCAGACCCCGTTGCCGATGCGAAAAAGTTCCATGTCAGCCCCGGTGGGGTGGTGTTGGTGACGCCTGATATGCTGGGGCAAGCGCGGCATTACGTGCGCTAGCGATCTGTAATGGCGCTTTAAAAAGTTCCTCTAACGCTCTTTTAACTATAAGGGGAGGGCTAGGTGTTTATTTTATCAAATAAATATCGGTTACTTTTTCTGCTGTTGTGATTGAGCGTAAGATCAGATTTTCTGAACTTAAGGTACGCAAATAGTGAGGCTTTAATGCAGTGTGATTTAAATAAGCGCCGGGCAGGGGTGTTGTTACATATTACTTCTTTGCCTGGCAAAGGTAAGCAGGGCGAATTGGGTGCAGAAGCATTTAGATTTGTAGATTTTTTACACGGGGCGCAGGTCAGTGTTTGGCAAACGCTGCCTTTGGGAATGCCGCATGGTGATGGTTCACCGTATCAATGTTTGTCTGCGAATGCTGGAAATCCCGCGTTTATTGATTTGGACAGTTTGCAAGCGAAGGGTTGGCTGGATGCCGATGACTATCAAGCTAGTGCGGTTGATGTGGAAGGATTGGAAGCTAAACGTGCTTTATTAGCTAAGGTTTTTACTCAGTTTTTAAAAGCTGCAAACAATACTGATCGACAGGCGTTTAGATTTTTTTGTGAGCAACAATACCGGTGGCTGGAAGATTTTGCGTTATTTTTGGCTTTAAAAATAGAATTTGGGCAGCGAAGTTGGCGTGAATGGCCGGAACCATTTAAGCAGCGAGACTATCAAAGCTTGCGGGAAGCGCGTCGGCGTTTAGTTGATGTGATTGAGTTCTATAAATTTGAGCAATTCGTGTTTTTTCAGCAATGGCAGGCTTTAAAACATTACGCGCATCAGCGAGGGGTCTTGTTATTGGGCGACATTCCGATTTTTGTCGCTTACGACAGTGTGGATGTATGGGCGGCGCGGAAAAATTTTAAGCTCAATGATACCGGCGATATGACTGTGGTTGCTGGCGTACCGCCAGATTATTTTTCAGAAACTGGGCAGCGCTGGGGTAATCCCCATTATGATTGGACGTATTTACAGGCTACCGGTTTTAAATGGTGGCTTGAACGGATGCGCGTGCAGCAGCAGTTATTTGATGTGGTGCGTATTGACCATTTTAGGGGTCTGGAAGCGGCGTGGGAAATCCCAGCAAGTGAAGAGACTGCAATCAACGGTTCATGGGTTGAAGCGCCTGGTAAAGCCTTATTAGAGGCCATTACGACTTCTTCTAAACAGATTAAGCTAATTGCCGAAGATTTAGGCATCATTACTGAAGCTGTTGAAGAATTACGTGATCACTTTCAGTTGCCGGGAATGAAGATTTTACAGTTTGCTTTTGATGGTAGTGCGGATAATCCTTATTTGCCGTGTCGGCATATAGAAAACTGTGTGGTTTATACGGGTACTCACGACAATAATACGACTTTGGGTTGGTTTAATGCGTTAAATGACGATGAAAAGCACCGAGTATATGAGACGTTAGGTTTCCCTACTTTATCTATGCCTTTAGTTTTGGTGCGCGAAGCCCTTGCATCAATAGCCAATCTGGTTATTATTCCGATGCAGGATATATTAGAGCTAGATGCTGAACATCGCATGAATACCCCAGGGACAATGGTGGGGAATTGGCAGTGGCGTTTTGAGTGGAGCCAGCTATCCGATGAAAAAATCGCGCATTTTCGGCATTGGGTAGAATTGTATGCTCGGGCAATTTAAACCGCTCAGAGTTCGATAAACTCACTCTGAGCGGCTTAAGCTTTATGCAACTTTAAGTCGCGTCGGTTTCATCGCAAAGAATATAGCGATAAATAACCGCACCCAATAAAGCGCCCAAAATAGGCGCCAGCCAAAACAGCCATAATTGCGCTATTGCCCAATCTCCGACATAAAGCGCAGTCGCTAAGCTACGCGCAGGATTGACTGAGGTATTGGTTACGGGAATGCTGATCAGATGAATCAATGTCAGCCCCAAGCCTATGGCAATGGGTGCGAGACCTGCTGGCGCACGCTTATCGGTTGCGCCGAGGATGATAATCAAAAACATCATGGTCATCACTACTTCCGTGATAAAAGCAGAGCCTATACTATAACCACCAGGAGAATGAATGCCATAGCCATTGGAGGCAAAGCCTGCGGTTACGTCAAAGCCCACTTTGCCAGAAGCGATGAAATAAAGTACGCCGCCGGCAACAATGCCACCTAGCACTTGCGCAATAATGTAAGGTAATAATTTACTCGCGGGGAAACGTCCACCCATCCAAAGACCAATAGATACCGCCGGATTCAAGTGGCAGCCGGAAATGTGTCCAATAGCAAAAGCCATGGTTAATACCGTTAAACCAAACGCCAGGGAAACCCCCAGCAAACCGATGCCGACTTCTGGGAATGCCGCCGCTAATACGGCGCTGCCGCAGCCGCCTAAAACTAACCAAAAAGTACCGAAAAATTCTGCGCTATATTGTTTCATGTTCAACCTCAACGAGTTAAGTAGTAGAAAGCACATCAACCGAGTTGCGACGCTCAGAGCGGCGCTATTGGTTTTTGTGGGTGCTGGCTATGATGTTGTTTAAGTTTTTAGTGACACCTATGATCTAAAAATAGGCGTAGCTTTATGCTGACGGTTTGAAAGTTCCCCCTTACTACGTTAGCTTTTAAAACCAATGTTCTAGCAGGCTATGAATGATTGGCAAGCAGATAGTATTAATAGTTATAGTGATTTAAAGCAAGCCGATTATGCTTGAAGCTAGGGGGATAAGCAAGTTTTACAGTAGCGTATAACTGTTATAAGCGCGGTAAGCGGCAAACAGTGCCAATACTAAAAAAATACCACCACTGATCTTATGCAGCAAGGCTAAAGGGACTTTTTGTAAAACTGTGCGCCCCGCTATGATGCCTAACGCTGACGTTGATGCGAGTGCAGTGGTTGCCCCGATCCAGACTGCCAGAGGAACCGCAGCGCTACTTAAGGCAACAACTGCCAGTTGGGTTTTGTCACCAAACTCTGCAATGGTAATTAATAAAAAGGTGGTGAAGAAAATAGTGTGTCCCTTTTTTTCCTCGATTTCTGCACCCTCATTTTCCACTTGAGTGCGCAGGGAATGCAGTCCAAATGCGGCGAATAAAACCGCGACTGTGGCGACAATTATGTACTCCGGCAAGTAACTGGCAATGGCAACGCCAAACGCCACCGCGAGGCCGTTTAAAAACGCAAACGCGGCAATAGCGCCCAGCAAGACTGGGATGGCACGATGTCGAGAAGCCAATGCCATGCACACTAACTGGCTTTTATCCCCAATTTCAGCGGCGGCAATAAGTGCAAAGCTAGTTGTGGCCGTAGCAGCGTTTTCAATCACATTATTGTTGCTGAATAGCATCGAAGCGCTTTGGAGCATATTGTAAAACGTTTCGGTAAAATCAATTTGAGTCATGGACGTTATAAAAAAGTGCAAACCGCTGTGAAAATTATCCACTGTGATTTTTGTAAATGCCATAAAGTACGATGGTGGATAGTCTGGATTAGCCTAACATATTGTCCAATACCATCATAATGATGAAACCGATCATTAAAGCAAAAGTGGCATGACGTGAGCGTCCATTGGCGTGTGTTTCTGGAATAATTTCTTCACTGATCACAAACAACATGGCACCTGCCGCAAATCCCATTGCAATAGGGAGTAGAGGCTGAAAGAGGGTGACCATGGTGATGCCGAGCAACCCGCCTACGGGTTCAACTAAGCCGGTTAAGGTCGCAATGCCGACAGCTTTCCATTTGTTGTAGCCCAGACCAACTAAGGGGAGGGCAACAGCCAAACCTTCTGGAAGGTTTTGCAGTGCTATGGCTATTGCCAGAACGACACCATTTTTTAACTCGCCTGATCCAAAGCTGACGCCCACTGACATGCCTTCAGGAAAATTGTGAATGGTAACGGCAATAATGAATAACCAGATTTTTTTAAGAGAATTTAATTGGGTATCTGAAACCGAATCAAAATGTACATGCGGCAATTGGTGATCCGCATAATGTAGAAACACTGCACCCACTAACATACCTAAGGAAACAACATAGATACCATTGCCGGGCCAAACTACATTACCATAAGTAATGCCTGGGACGAGCAGGGAAAAAGCAGTTGCTGCCAGCATAACGCCTGCCGCCGCACCCAGCATACTGTTAAATAAATTATTAGAGATTTTTTTGAAAAAAAGTGCGGGTAAGGCGCCTACGCCAGTGGCTAATCCAGCCAGAATGCTGGCGAAAAATCCAATAACCACCGTTTTTCCAAGCAGGATATAGAGGCCACCAAACGCGATTAGTTGTGATAAAAGAAATAATCCGAAAATAGCAAGCCAACGCTGTGTGGTTGGCAATGCCAACAGCCGTTGATACTGAGGATGTGCTTGTAATATTACAAGTTGTTGTTTAAGAAAGTTTTGTGCCTGGGTAGCAAAATTTTGATCAGTCATGGACTATCCGGTGGAGTATTGTTACTAAGTTTACGTGATTCAATTATAACGATATATGCGCAAAAAATCAGATGTGTAACAGATTGCTTAACTATGGGGATATGCGGTATAAAGTATAAAAACGTATTTTTAAAAAATAATTTTTAAAATCAATATGTTTCATATGATACATCAACTAATTACTAGATTTATGAAGGTTGATTTGTAACAATGCACTAAATCTAAGGTAAAATTCTAATGTATTGTTGGTTTCGAAGATCTGAAAATTTTTGTGACACAGTTCACATTTCAGTGCTAGTGCTATAAGGTTAGGTTTACACTTGATATATACTGGTTCCCGTTAAAGTCAATGTTCATTAAAGCTAATCTTGGGCGGTATTATGTTGGCGCTGGGTTATTAAGCATTTTTTCGGGCTGCTGAAGAGAAGCGTTAATTGCATTTTAATACAGAGTCCTAAAGCTATTGCTGTGCAAGGCTTATTTTTGGGGAACAACTAATATTATCTGTTGAAGGGGCGTTGCTATTCGTGACGTTTGCCAGCCTACTTTCGCACCCACCTAAATCATAATGCACAATAATTATTTTATTTAAATGACTGATTTGTATGTATTCTCGCTCGACAGCGAGTGTAAATTGACCGATAGTGAGTATTAAAAATGACACTTAAAATTTTTAGTCATCATATCTCATGGGTATATTTATTATTATTTGTTACGGAACTATTGATTTTTTTTTCCAGTATGTTCTTTGCGGATCGTATTAGATTTATGTTCTCACCCAATTGGTATACTCAAGAATACAGACTCTTTACCAGTATGTTTTTTGCAGTGATGCTTTCCTGTGCTGCTTTTGGATTGGGTTTATATCGACGGAGTCTTTCTTGGAGTGAGCGAGGTTTATTAACTCGCGTTGTGATTTCTTTTGTCGCAGCACTGGGACTGGTCAGCTTTTTTTTATTGCTAATTCCTAATTTCACCATTTCGAAAGGTGTCTTGGCCATTGCTTTAAGTAGTGCTTTTTTAGGCATGATATGCACCCGATTTTTGTTTTATAAATTAACTAAGCACAATATTTTCATCAAAAATATTCTGGTTATTGGCGGTGGGAAAGCGGCGCAAAAAATAATTGACAGTAATGCTGGCTATATTCATAGAGGTTTTCAGGTTCTGGGCTGTATCGTTTTCCCCGGAGAGCAAGTGATTATAAAACCAAGCTTAATCATGGATAATTCCAAAAGTATTTTGGAGCTTATTACTCAATACAGAATAGATGAAATAGTTATTACAATAGATGATAGGCGCGGGATTTTGCCGATTAAAGATTTACTGGACTGTAAAATGGTTGGTGTGACCATTTCGGATTTACGGTCTTTTTACGAACGTGAAAAAGCATTGATTTATTTAGAAAATTTGATACCTAGTTGGTTCGTATTTTCAGAAGGATTTGCTAATGGAGGGACGTTAGTTGTTTTAAAACGTTTTTTTGATCTGCTCGCCAGTTTGATTTTATTATTGATAACTTGGCCGGTCATGTTGTTGACCATATTGGCAATAGCGTTAGAAAGTGGTTTTGATGCACCCGTTTTTTATCGACAAACGCGGGTAGGTGAAAATGATAAATATTTTGATGTTATTAAATTTAGAAGTATGCGTGTGGATGCGGAAAAAAATGGCGCGCAGTGGGCTGAAGAAGCGGATGACAGAATAACGCGGGTTGGGCGATTTATTAGGAAATATCGTATTGATGAGTTGCCACAAATACTGAATGTACTCAAGGGTGAGATGAGTTTTGTAGGGCCTCGCCCTGAGCGACCTGAGTTTGTTAAACAATTTAATCAATCCATCCCGTTTTATAATGAACGGCATCGGGTAAAACCGGGGATTACCGGTTGGGCACAATTGTGTTATCCCTATGGCTCGAATGAATATGACGCCTTGCAAAAACTGCAATATGATTTATATTACATCAAAAATATCAGTATATTTTTAGATTTAACCATTATTATTCATACGGTTGAGATTATTTTATGGGGCAAAGGCAGTCGATAGTTTTCAACCGTCATTGCCAATTGTATTTAAGAACCCGCTTGGGTAACGATGAGGCTCTTCGCCTGTTGATCAGCATGATAAGAAGAACGCACTAAAGGCGCACTCGCCACCTGTTTAAAACCAATCGTTTTAGCTATCACAGCATAGGCATCGAATTGTTGCGGCGTGATGTATTCTTGTACCGGTAAGTGCGCTTTACTCGGTTGTAGGTATTGACCGAGGGTTAACATGGCACAACCATGCGCAACCAAGTCACGCATGACTTGTTCTACTTCTGCCTGCGTTTCGCCCACCCCAAGCATTAAGCCGGATTTGGTTGGCGTTTGTGGTTGCACGGCTTGATAGTGCTGTAACAGTTGCAATGATCCCAGATAATCCGCACCAGGCCGTACTTGTTTATACAGGCGCGGCACGGTTTCAAGGTTATGATTAAAGACATCGCAAGGCTGTTCGGCAAGTTTAGTAACCGCTAAGGCCATACGCCCCCGAAAATCGGGAACCAAAACTTCGATACGCGTCGCAGGCGTTTTGGCCCGTATCGCAGCAATACAGGCAGCAAAGTGACTGGCACCGCCATCTCTTAAATCATCGCGATTAACTGAGGTCACTACTACATACTTCAGTTGCATTAACGCAATGCTATTGGCTAGGTTAACCGGTTCATCACTATCTAAAGCTAAGGGTTTTCCGTGGGCAACATCGCAAAAAGGGCAGCGGCGGGTACATAAATCCCCCATAATCATGAAAGTTGCGGTGCCGTGGCTAAAGCATTCACCTAAATTTGGGCAAGCGGCTTCTTCGCAAACGGTATGCAGTCTATGTTCCCGTAGGGTTTGTTTGATGCGCGTGATGTCATCATTGGCGATCAGTTTGACGCGTATCCAATCCGGTTTACGCAAGGGCGTATCGGTGGTTTCGACTTTGATGGGGATTCTGGATAATTTATCGGCATCGCGTTGGTGGGAATGCGGGGTGGCGCGCGAAGGAGCTTCCAAGGTCATGATAGTTTCTCTGTAATAGCGTGAAGGATAGGAATAGCCAGTTCGTGGGTTTGAATATGCACGCCGAGATCTGCTAATTGCGTCACCTCAAGATCCCGAAAGCCGCAGGTGTTTATGCGCTGAAAAGGACTTAAATCCATGGCGTTATTTAAACTTAAGCCATGATAGCACCGACCTTGCTTTATACGTAGGCCAATAGAGCCGATTTTTTTTTCTGCGATATACACACCGGGGGCTTCCGGCTTTGCTATCGCCCCAAGTCCGTATTGCGCCAAGGCGGTCAGCATGGCCGTCTCTAATAAGCTGACCAGTTCCCGCACATTCAAGTGTAAACGCTGAATATCTAATAGGGTATAAACCACTAATTGCCCAGGGCCATGATAAGTGACCTGTCCACCCCGGTCGGATTGCACCACGGGAATGTCTTTGATATTTAACAAATGCTCTCGTTTAGCATTTAAGCCTAAGGTATACACGGGGGGATGTTCTACGATCCAGAGTTGATCAGGGCTTTGATCATTGCGTGCCTGCGTGTAGGCTTGCATGGCTTGCCAGGTATCAAGATAGTCTTGTTGGCCTAAATTACGGATATAGACCGGATACGATTTTTCCATTAACAATTAGGAGGTGGCCATTAGATTTTTAAGCATTAACCAAGCAAATTTTGAGTTAGTCACAAAGTACCTTTTCCACATGCGCCTAGGTTCTTGGATAACCCGATATAGCCATTCTAAGCCATATTTCTGCATCCACAGCGGTGCGCGTTTCACTTTACCGGCAACCACATCAAAAGTTCCGCCCACGCCCATGACAAAATCCACGCCTAATTTATCCTGCCATTTATGGATGAAATTCTCTTTTTTGGGGGAAGTGATCGCTACAAACAGCAGTTTCGCCCCTGATTGACCAATTTTATCGACGATTAAGGCTTCGTCATCCCAAAAAAAACCATGATGAAATCCCGCTACTTTCAGGCCAGGATAGGTTTTTTCAACACTGTGTACGGTTTTTTCAACGATGTCTGCCTCTGCGCCCAGTAAAAACACCGGAAAACCCTTATCGGCACTGAGTGCCAATAAACGGTGAAATAAATCCACACCCGCCACTCGCTCGGGGATGTGATGTCCCAATAGACGCGCGCCCAATACCACGCCCATGCCATCAATATTGATGATGTCACAGGCAATAACGGATGCAGCTAATTCTGCATCGGTTTGCATGTGTACTAACTTAGCGACATTGACCACCACATGCTGCGTAAACACGCCGTTTAAAAGGCGTTGTTCTATGTAATTTACCGTCTCATCCATGCTCGCCGCATCCAGGGGCGAACCCATAAAAGTAATTCTTTGCATTATGGTTTCTCTGCTAAGACGCGGTTATAAAAAGCAAAACCGTAATAACACCACGCTTGCGTCCAACGGGTGTAATTGATCTTATTGGTTAGCCATTGGGTTTTTTGATAGCAGAAATGATTCGCTGCGGGCAAGTACATTTCTGCTATAGACCAAGTCATTATTTTTTGCACCAATGCAAAATCTTCTGGTTGGCCCCCTACTTTTATCAAGGTGAAAATCGCTTGTGCCACACAGTGCATATCTAAGGGATAACGATTGTTATGATAATATTTAACCGCCCCATCCGCTTCAAAAAAATTCAGTTTGTAATATTCATAGCCTTGGCTAATGGTTTGATCAAAGCGATCAGTTTTTAAACTGTCTTTAAGCAGCGTTAAAGCCTCCAAATTATACCCCGTATGAAAACCATCAATAAACTGGTGATGGTGCAAAGTACCATAAACCCAAGCACCATTAGGTTTTTGTGCATTCACAGACTGCTGGGCAACCGTTAACGCCAATTGCGCCATTTCAGCATTAGCTGTTTTACTGGCGACAAAAGCAACCCAAGCCGCACCCCATAAACTGGCATTGTGTACAAAGGTCGTTTCTCCAGGAATGTAAGCAAAAAACTCATGACCATCATGTTGCGTATGCAGAGTTTGCACAATAAAATTTGCTGAATCTAAAGCGATATTTTTATAAGTATCATTATCGGTCACCTCCCATAAAGCATACAACGCTCTGCTGACATATACCGTGGTAATGATATTGGGCTTGCCAACCGGCACATAAAATGCGCGTGCCTGCCAATCAAAATGATAACCCCAGCACGCATGTTGCCAGAGGTGTGGATCACTTTGCTGCGTTAATAACCAATCACCGAGTTCAATTGCATCTTGCAGATATTGAGACTCCTGTGTGCGCGCGTAATCCTCGAGTAAGCCCAAAATAAATAAGCCCATTCCTTTGGGATTACGTTTTTTAGGAACGCCTATTAACGGACGAAAATTAATTGTAGAGCGTTTATGAAATTGCAGCCAAGCCAGGCGCATCCATTCACTTTTATAAAAGGGTGAACGGTTAAATGCTGTGCTGTTTAAACCATCAAAGGGATCAAAACCGCAAAACTGATCTTTGCGGACAGATTGCAAAATGGTTTGAGTGAGTGCCGATAATTCCATTTTTTTAGTCCCGCAAGTATTAGGGGTTAATTAATCTTAAAAATAGTCTTTTATGAAGAAAGTGCCCCAAGTTCATCGTATAAGACCGAAAGCTTGGATAAAACAATATCGCTACTGTAATGTTCAGCTATGGTTTCGCGTGCTTTTATCCCTAGGTTTTTTTGTAACGTTGGATTTTCTAATAATCGCTTTAAAGCTTGTGCCAATGCTTCTGCATTTTTAATGGGAACTAACAAGCCATTTTCGCCATCCTTAATGACTTCAGGAATTCCACCGACAGGTGTTACGACAACTGCTTTGCCAGCAGACATTGCTTCTAACATCGCCATTGGTAGACCCTCCGCATAAGCAGGTGAGGCAAAAATTGAAGCGCGTGCCAGCTCTTGAATTTTTCTGTCGGACTCAACCCAACCTAGAAACTCTATGTTCTCAGAGATACCAAGTTCTTGCGCTTTGGTTTTTAGTGATTCAAGGTCACCAGTCCCTCCAAAGACCATTTTGATTGCAGGAAATGATGGCCTTAGAAGCGCCGTGGCTGCCAAAAGTTCAAATACGCCTTTATGAGGAATTAGATCCCCCAAAAAAAGAATTCGATAGGGTTCTTCCAGCAAGTAATTAATCGGGGGATTTAACTTAACTGAATTTGGAACCACCTGAATATTAACACCTGGCGTGAAACCAGTGAGAAATTGCGCCCAGCTCTCAGATAATGCAACCACTTTTGAGCTGTTTTGAAGTGTTCTCTGAATCCACCAGCGCATTATAGTTCCAGACTCTTCAGTTGCATATGTATGGAAAATTGCAGCGTGTAAATGGAAAATGGTTTTGCATCCAAAGCTTCTGGCGAGTGCGAGCAATAACGATTTCCTGACGAAGCTGCCGTGGGTTGAGGCATGAACATGGACTATTGCTGGTTTAGACGTAATGCACTTGCTAAGAAGTATGGTCAATGCCCTCATAAAAATAAGCGCTTTAATGGGCGCACTTCTTTGTTCATGAGAAACAATATATAAAATATTGTGCTTCTGTAAAAAACCTTCGTTTATCATGACCGTTGCCACGGCGGCTATTCCGCCTTTTCCGGTTGGGTTTGTACCAATCATTAGGTTCAAAGCGGTCTCCTGGTTTATTTGATCTTACTGATTACGGCAAGCAGCTTTCCGTTTTTTGTTCTCGGCAAGCTTGCCACTTTCACAATATGTATGTCCATGTCCAAGCCGATACGAGCTTGCAGGTTAAGCTTTAACTGCTGCTTGGTGGTTTCTGGCAAGCCTCCGTTGCGTGCAGGCACAACCCGTATCTCAATAGTATTGAGCGTTTCTTGCACAATTTGAGCTTCATTAATATCAAAAACGCCTTTGTATATATGATCCAATCGCCCTATTGCACGTCCATCAGGGGTTTTGATGGTATCGTCCATTCGGCCAATTATGGTTTTTACAAGTCTAAATGCACGTTTACAGTCACATTGAGTGCCAGATGTTTCCAGTTCAACGGAATCTCCCGTTGCATAGCGAATCAATGGCATCAACGCATTATTGAAACCAGTGCCAATAATTTCGGCAGTGTCATCGCTTGAGGAGCCAAGTTCTAAGTAGCTGTAATCTTCAATAATATGGTAGCGACCATACTCGCAGGTGCCTATGGCTGCTACGCGTTCAACGCTGCCGTACCAATCGAATACTTGTACCCCAAATGAGGTCTCTATTTGTTCGCGTTGCACATTCGTGAGGGTTTCAGATGATGTCATAATACCTTTCAATGCTGAAAGGTTGGCTTGCTGTCCATTGTTTAATAACCAGTTAGCCAAATAGCTAATTGACGAAGGATAGGCTTGAATAAGTACAGGGTTGAATTCGCGTAAGGCTTCTAGGTATGCAGAGACATTTTTTTCTGATAGGTGATAGGATGACATCATCAGTGAATTGGCACTACGATTAAATCGCCAGAAGGGCGGATTTTGATCGGCGACCGGTACAATCATATCACCTCTTATCCAAGCGAGTTTGTCGCCTTCTTTATAGCCTGCCCAGTGCATTTGTCGTCTTGCGAAGGCAGTTTCCCGTTTAATTGAATTAAGTGTCTGGAATAACGTTAAAGGCGAACCGGTAGTGCCGCTGGTTGAAATTGAAAAACGAGGGCCTTTGGGCATATCACTCGCTATAAATGCCGCAGGATTAGCTTTAATGTCACGTTTAGTGAGCAAAGGCAGTTGCGTTAATTTTTTAAGCGGTTCCAATGCCACTGAACTGTTTTGGCTAAGGAGTTGTTGATAATGTGGAACAGTTATTGCCGCACGATTAAGTAAGCTCCCCAATTCTTTTTCCTGGAAAGCTTGTAGTTGATCAAAAGTCCAGTATTGCCTTAGCTCTGCATCGGCTAACAATTGTCGGAACTCATTGTCTTCGCGCATGATCTTTCTTATGGATTCACGGATGGCAATAAGCCATTCCTGTAGCCAAACGGGAGACTTTCTATATAGCGGGTGTGATAACATTAATTATTTACCTAGACGTTTGAAAGGGGGGCTGGTTTGAACTTATCTTTATGTGAACCATTTTCGATACCATCGCTCAATAAAAAAAAGGTTCCATATCTGATAGGTCAAATAAGAATTTCCGTTTAACCATGATTTATAGATACTTGATATGTAATCATAGTTTAGTTCATTGATCATTTGATCACGTTCAAAATAATGCTGTAAATCGGCTGAAAAAACTCCGCGTAGCCATTTTTCAATGGGTAAATCAAAGCCCACTTTTTTTCTATAAAGCAGTTCTTTTGGCAAATAGGGTTCGGATGCTTTTTTTAGAATGTATTTACGCACGCCATTTTTAATTTTGTAAGTATCGGGGATTGACATCGCCCAGCTAACAAAAGAGGGGTCCATAAATGGCAACCTGCTTTCCAGTGAGTATGCCATAGTAGCCCTATCCGTCCTCATGAATAAGTCGTTAGGTAAGCGATTTTCAACATCAATAACCAGTAAATCCCGTAAAGTTTGATTGCTGGATTCATTACCAAATTTCAAAGGAATATAGTCGGAGAATGTTTTAACTAATTGAGAAATATCCGAGTAGGAATACAAGTTTGCCGTACCTGAAAAACAATAGATGGACTCTGTAATAGGCTTAAGGTTGGGCATTTTATGAATGGTAGGTGCAAGACTTAATAGCGATTTTAATAATTTATATTGCCGTATTTTTCTAAGCGAGAAAAATTTTGAATAGGAGGAGTAACCACCGAATATTTCATCAGCACCTTCACCTGCCAGCACTACGGTAGTGCCGCTTGCTTTAACTTTTTGCGATAGTATTTGTAAAGCGACTGCTGAGGGGTCGCCGACGATGTCGTCGCAATGATAAATGTATTGGTCAATTTCATTGATAAAATGTGATTCATCTAAATGCAGTGCTAGATGATTAGTTCCATATTGGGTACTGACCATATTTTGGTATTCACTTTCATCCTGTTTCCAATCTTTTACGGCAACAGAAAAGGTGTTTAGCACGCTAGAACCCATTTCCTCTACCGCTAAAGCGGTCAATAAACTGGAATCGACACCCCCACTCAGAAACATACCTATAGGCACATCGCTACGCATCCGTATTTTGATTGCATCTTTGAGCCTATGGATTAATTCTTCAGTTATATCAAGCTCATTGGTATTGGTCAGGATTTCTGATTTATGCGGAAGAGACCAATATTTTTCAATTTTTAGTGAGAAATCTGCTGATAACGATAAAGACTCACCTGCATCAAGCTTGAAAATGCCTTTAAAGAAGGTATTGGGTGCGCGAATGGATCTAAAAATCAAATAATCTTGCAAAAATTCGCCAGCAAAGTCTTTTGCTATGCCAAATTCAAAAATAGCTTTGGGTTCTGAGGCAAAGATGAATTGTGTGCCATCAAAGTAATAGTAAAAACCTTTTTCACCTAAGGGGTCTCTTGCCGCAAAAAGGGAGTGGGTCTGCTTGTCCCAAATTGCAAATGCAAACATGCCATTGAATGTAGTTAAGCAGTTTTTTCCCCAGAAAATAAATGCGTTTAAGATAACTTCGGTATCTGATTTGCTTTTAAACATAACGCCGTTACTAATTAGTTCATCTCTGATTTCAATATAGTTGTATAGCTCACCGTTGAAGACGATACAGTATCGCTTATTTATATCTTCCATAGGCTGTGTGCCTGTAGCTAAGTCAATAATAGATAAACGTTTGTGACCAAAAATTACACTTTCAGATGACCAAATGCCATCTGCATCCGGCCCCCTGTGATTAATTGATTTCATTGCAGCCTTAAGTTTAAGGCTGTCGTTATCGGTAAGGTTTGATGTAATTTTTCCAACTATACCGCACATGCAAATCTCCAATTTGAGGTGTTATGCTATCAAATATATTGATACAGAGTTTTATGTTGATTTTTTAAATTTAATTGTATCCAGTCAGAACTTAATACAAAAAATGATTAATCTAAAAAATGAGTTCCCTAATAAGCTAAATATCAAAAATAGATTATAGTTTACTGTTGAATAAAAGTTGTGCGTTTTAAAACAGTTTGATATACACATGCAACCTTTTCGGCAATAACTGCGTAAGTGCGGTTGCTGTTGATGAAAGCAGGGCCTTTTTCTGTACATTGCCGATGGAATGCCGGATCTTGCAAGAGTTTTAAAACAGCATCTCGAAAAGCATTAATTTCCATAGGCACACACAGCCCGGCCAGACTTTGTTCAATAACGAGTTTTTGATCCGGTATGTCATTGGCGACGGCTGGAAGTCCAAGCGCCAAATATTCAATTAGTTTGGTTGGCGAAGAAACATCGAACAGTTCGCCGCGTGGGATGGGGGATAATCCAACTTCAGCTCGGATAATGTAGCCCAGCATTTGATCTTGACTAAGCCATCCAGTTAGGAACACATAATCATGAAGGTCGCGTTGACTTATTTCCTCTCGAATCCACTGTTGTTCTTCAATAGACGGTGCATCACCAGCCAGTATCAGTAAGATGCTGGGTTGATGTTTTTTGATAGCAATCGTTAAGTCGAGTAAAAAATCAGAATGTCTTGATTTGCTAATACTGCCAGCATAAATAATGATGCGTCTGTTTTGAAGGCGCGCATCATCACTGGGTATTATTCGGTCACGTTTGAATTTTTCAAGATCAACACCCATTGGAACTGCTGTCATGTGTTGAGAATTGAATCCTTTTTCAATCAGCCAGTCTCGCATTGCATCACTTTGAACGAAAATGTGGTCTGCTTTAGGCAAAACCCAGTTATAAAATAGGTATCGCGAAGCATTGATTCTTATATGGTCTGCCAGTTTCATTATGAAACTGGGTTGTTGACGGTTTCGTGCAGTAATTTCAAAGCCTTCTACAAAAGGGAAAGACATCCAATATACGAAAGGTTTTTTATGCCATCGGGCATAAGCCCAGGCAAAAATGGCGGTGCGAATTTTGTCGCGAACTTGAATTATATCGAAAGCGTCATGATGTTTCAGTAACGCCATGCCATCCAAAAAGGGCCGGATAAATTCTGCGAGTATGCCTTTATGCTCAGCCCCTGCAATAATTGTTTTGCCGGCTGGCCAATTGATGTCGCCAGTATAATTAGGGTCTTTTTGTCCCAAAATATCGCTAAATATCGCTAATCGTGGAAGATATTTACCAAATAAAATTTGGACATCTGCTCGGAAAGGCGGGAGCGGGTCACGCATTAAAAACAATATACGTATGGTCATTTATAATTATTCAGTGGTGGTCTGCGTTAAAAAGCTTTACCAATCTCTGGTACGTTGATGTCGCCAATTTTCCCAGCGGCTTATTATGCTTTTTGGAAGCACGGAGCACATCACCATACTCACCCACCATCTTTTTGAGTTCGTTATGCCACGCCAAGCATTTAATAGCTGCATAAGCGCATCGTAACGCCGACCATTTATTAATGCTTGACGGGCTATTGTAATTTTAGCTTCGGTAGTTAATCTCAGTGCAGAATCTCGAAGGTTGTCGGGTAATTGTCGATTAATTGCCCGTTGTTCAAGACGGCTATAAGCAGGCGTTAATGTGTTCATTTCATGTGTTGCGCAAAGACTGTCACTTATTTCTTTTCTATAAGCTACGAGCGGTGCTGGGTAGTAAGCAAGGCGATATTGCTCAGCTAACCTAAACCATAGGTCGTGATCTTCAGCAATTTGTTCGCCAGGTGGAAAACAAGGTTGAAATTGGATCAAGTTTAATCGTCGAATAGCAACAGAATTAGTGCAGAAGATTACATTGAATCGCCAATGGTAGAAAAGATCGTCAATTAATTCGACAACAGGAGGATTGCCTGGATTCCAAAACATGTCGGATTGATTGGTGCCGTTAATGTTTTTAAATTGGGTGGCAAAAAATGCTATTTCTGGGTGGCGCAGCGCCATTGAAACTATAGTTTCAAGATAGGTTGGTAAGTACCAGTCATCCGCGTCTAGGAAAAACACAAGATCACCTTGTGCCCGTTCAATGCCTAAATTTCTTGTACACGAAACCCCTTGGTTGGATTGTTGAATGAGTTTAATTCGATGGTCATGAATGACGCTTACTCGAGAAGCGCTATCGTCAGTAGAGCCATCATCAATCACAATCACTTCAAAATGCTGATGACTTTGATTGAGTATGGATTGAATAGCGTCTGCAACAAAGTCTGCCTTGTTGTATAGGGGAATAATGATGGAACATAACATCAGTTACAATCTCTTGAGGTAAAAAGCTTTGTTGAGGGATCAGGTTTTTGGTGGCCAGCAGAGTTTAACTGGGCGCCAATAATCATCAAGAGCAGTATATGGGTAAGTTGATTGGAACCAAAGTGACCAATTATGGCTAAAGAAACTTCACTGATTGAGCGGAAAAAAATCATCATGAAGATGGCAAGCGTTAATCCCTGACTTGATTTGGCTGTCTTCAACGTAAACCAAAATAATGTCGGCACATAGATTAATAATCCCGCCACACCCAAAATTCCGGCACTAGAGAGGGTTTGATAAAATTGGCTATGCGCACTCATTGCCGCAGGTAGTCCAATTTTTGCTCGATGCGCCTCATCCCAGATGGTTAATCCATATCCGAAAATAGGGCTATTGCGCCACTCAGTTAATGCAATCGCCCAGATTTGGTTTCTCCCTGTCATTGACATAAGATCGGCGCCTGCGCGGGTAGAAAAAAAAGCATTAAGTTTATTTCCTAATTCACCAAACATTATTATGCCCAACATAATACTGGCGGTTAACATCGTCATAAAAATAAATAGGGCCGGTAAAATAGGGCGCTTAAAATCGAAAAGCCGTTGTTTTAAAAAATCACCATGCTTGAAATATCCCATACAGGACATGCAGATAATAAAAACAATCCAACTTGTTTTTGACTGAGCTAATAACAGGCTTAAATAACCGATAGTCCAGGCAAAAAGATTAATCGAGCGACTAGAAAAGGGTTTGTTCCACAAACAAAGCAGAAACAAAACGATGAATATACCCAAGGTATTTGGGTGAGGTGCTAATCCAGCATAACGGTAGGTTAATCCAGGAATAAGGCCTTCATGATAATCTTTACTGAATACAAACGAAGGATTCCAGGGTGCAATACTTGCACTGATCACCAGTAGAATAAAGAACGCATCTCGCGCTGAACGGATAGCAATTTCATCCTCTCCTTGGGTAAATAATAGTGCGGCAGTACCCACGATGACCAAGTATAGGTAGTCATATCCGAACGAGGGGTGACTGCTTAAAAGTGCCGCAGTCACTACGTTAGTCAAGAAAAAAAATAAAAACGTGATCGTTAATAAGATTGGTAGGTTAGGGTGGCTTCGGGAGTATATTAATTGGCTGGCTATGCGTTGACAGGCGGCAAAGACAATCAGTGCCGAGTTGACGCGAACGAGCGTTACCATGTAGGTTGGTACTTGCGTCAAACTATGCTCAATGGATTCACCGGACTCAAATAAGTTCCGCCCTAAAGTTATTAATTGGAGCGTATTTACAAAGGTTGAGGTATAAAAAATATACGGTAAGTATCCTGCTTTGCTACGAACCAAACGCAAAAGCCCCATCAAACAGAGTATCGTGCATAAAGCGGCTAAAAATCCCGTTAACAATGATAGGAGTGTTAATAAAAATTCAGTCATTTTTTAAGACTACTTATTTTTTGAGCCGAATTTGGCATTATTATCTAAGGATTGTGCAAGTCGTGGACTAAACCGACTTAACATGCCTATTACTTCTGCACCAAGCAGTTTTGGAAAAATAAGTGCAGTCACTAATAAAATGCTGCCGCCCGAAAAACAACCGCCAAGCAACGGCATCAAATAGGTAGTGGCTGCGCTAAAGTTAATGTTTATCCCAGCGAAAGTGGTCACGGTGGCGTTAAGTTTAGTACCAATATAAAGACTTGCAATGGTACCGAGTTTAATACCACCCAAAGTACCGATCACGGCAAGGCTCATCATGGCAATACCACGTATCGCTAAGGGCCATAAATCTAAAATGGAAATATTTAGCTGATGACAAGCTGCGGTCGTGATTGCCACAGATCGGATAAAAAGAAGGCCAGCGGCTATTAACGCAACCATTACTATGCCTTGATTGCCGTAATTATAAAAAGCATAACCTGCCAATGCCAGGATTGGTAATTGCAATAAGCTCTCAAAGTGTTTGCGATTGGTATTCCATAAAATGGGGGTGGACATGCTCCAGGTTATGTAGGCTGGCATTGACAACGCCAAAATAGTTAATACCAGCGCCGAAGATTCCCACGCCGAGCCGTATAAAAAGCCAATTAAATAGGGTGCGATAATCGCGAACAGGGCAAATAGTGGTGCCATGAGTATCCATACCGATGCGATGATTGGGAGGTAAGCACGCCTCAAGCGTTCTGGTTCCGATTGCAGGCGGGCGCCCGCAGTCAGAAAGGCAGGCTGTAAAGCACCAATCAATAAGCTGTTGGGGGTGTTAGCAAGGTTGTAGCCGACAGTGTAAAGCCCCACTGCATGAGAATCAAGGTAGCGACCCAGAAAAATACGGTCCATATTATTGAGCAACCAATTGCAGAGGTTGGTTACAAATACCGTTATGCCAACGCCAGATATGGCTTTGGCGCCACTGTACCAAAATAAAGGTTTTAGGGAATGTGGTTGCCGAATAAATGTCATTACCATCATGACAAAAGCTTGTGCAAGCCAGGCTGCAACCAATGACCAAACGCCTGCGCCGTGGTAAGCAAGTGGTAAGCCGATACCCAAATAACCAACGCTATAGCTGATAATTTGAATGATATTAATCCAGCGAAAATCAAGATTACGTCTAAGTAAGTTGCTGGCGGGAGCTGTAAGCGAGCTGAATACACACGCTAAACTTAGCCAACGAACGATAGCATCAATCCGCGGTTCATTAAAGTATTGGGCAACTAAGGGCGCGAGTAAATAAAGCCCGACAGCAACTAATGAGCCGGTAATAAGTTGCCAGGTGAAGACGAAACGAATATCTTCCTCGACTAAATGTTGAATTTGAATCAGTCCCCAGGCAAAGCCAAAATTGGAAAAAAAATTGCTGAAGGTTAGCACTATCGTACCCATGGCAAATAATCCGTAGTTTTCAGGCCCCAAGAGCCTGGCCAATACGATTTGTGCGCCTAATGACAAGCCATATTGCGCCACGCTGCCGAGTGCGCTCCACTTTACCGCACTTACGCTTTGTTTATTAATATCTGGGGAATCAGGTTTCACGAAAAGATTTTATAGTGGATAGTTGGAAATTTTAAAGTGCATAACCGGTGTTCTTAATAAGGCCATACATATAGCCAGCAGCGATAGTTTACATTTGTTTAAGGGGGAATGCATTTAACGATACGAATTCACCCAGTCCTAGTATAGTCAATAACGCATATATTTATTATGTCATTATGTTCGCATTTGGGTCATAAAACAAAAATGCTGCCGATGCAAGTTTATGAATGTAGCAGCTCATCAATAATCCCTACTTTAGTCCGATAGCATGGTTTTTCTCCGCGTGTTATGATGAATTGCGGTAACAGTAATAGCCTATTTTTTATACCGTTTATAAAATATCTAACCACGCCATCCATCATTTACGGGAATCCACCTATGCGCTCAATTTCACTTGCTAGATTTCATACACTATTACGCGGTAAATTCACAGTCAGTGCCTTGGCGCTTTCGATGAGCATGGCTTGTAACGCCGTAGCGGCTCAAGAATCACATGATTCACATGCCGCGGCAGATCTGGTTTTTTTGAATGGCTATATTTATACCGCTGAAGACGACACTGACCATCACAATAAAGACCGTCGCAACCCTCATCATCAAGCAGTCGTGCAAAGCATAGCGACCCGTAATAAACAAATTATCTTTGTAGGTTCTGATGAAGACGGCAAAGAATTTATCGGCCCTAAGACTCAAGTGATTGACCTCCACGGAAAGATGGTTTTACCGGGTTTCATTGATACCCATACGCACATGGAGTTGTTCAGCGCCGCAGAAACTGACGGCCCTAACTTACTTAACGATTTTACGGTTGCGGATATTACTAAGCATATCAAGGATTTTGCCGATAGCCATCCTGAACGGGCAGTCGTCGGGGGATTTAATTATTCACGCACTGTTTATAATACCGAAACAGGCGATGTTTCCCGTCCAAATGTTGCGGATCTTGACTTGATCATTCCTGACCGACCTGCCGCTATAATAGAACTAAGCACCCACTCTGTTTGGGTAAATACTAAAACACTTCAGTTACTCGGCATCACTGACAGTACGCCGAACCCAGTCAATGGTGTCATCGAGCGTGACGCAAATGGTCATGCAACCGGACAATTATTAGAAAATGCCGTGAGCTTAGTCACCAACGCCCTTGCAAAAACCGACAAGGCACAATTTCAAGACAAATTTTTAAAAACGGTGGATTATTTTAATGCGCATGGCGTTACCGGTGCTTTTGAGGCGATGGACAGTGCTTATGGTAATATCGCCATCCAAAATTACTACCATACGGCCATTCAGGAACTAGCCGCACAAGATAAGCTAAACATGCGTATTAAAGGCAGTTGGTATATTAATCCTGCCGACACTTCTTCACCCTCATTGTCGCCTAAAGCACAGCTTGATCTTGCGGCAATAAACAATAAGGCTTTCCAATCACCCAACGGACATTTCCGTACCGATACCGTTAAGTTCTTTATTGATGGGGTTGTAGAAGGCGGTAATCATGCCACCGCGTTAATGATTAAACCCTACTGCGAATTAATTACCTATTCTTGCGTAGATGCGGGTGCCGGAACCTATAAAGGGCTGGATTTTTGGGCTAATGCTAATCAAGATCTCGTTGCAGCCCTAAAGCAGGCAAATAAATCAGATTTTCAAATTCATATCCATTCTATTGGTAATGGTGCGGTTAGAAAGGCAGCATTGGCACTTGAACAGGCGAATGTTGATCGCTCTATGTATCCGACCATGGCGCATTTGCAGCTTACAGAATATGAAGATCTGGCACGTATGGCTAAACAAGGGATTACGGCCAGCATCACGCCACGTTGGGCTGAATTGGATAACTATTTTTCAGCGTATTACATTAGCCGACTCGGCTTTGATCGCGCTAGCCAGCAAGATCGTTTTAAAACTATGTTCGATCTGGGGATTAATGTTACCGCAGGGAGTGATTACGCAATCTCCAATCCTGAGTATGAAATCCATACGTTTACTGCACTGACTAGACTTTTACCGAGAAAAATTTACGATCTTTGGTACGGGGACGAAAAGCTATATCCGTATATTTCTAATCTCGATTATGTATTTAAACCCAATGACTTTGATCCAATCAATTTCAGTGTGATGCCGATCGGCGCATTACCGCCAGCGAATGAACGGATTAAATCGCTTGAGGATTTAATCAAATCCTACACCATCAATGCCGCTAAACAATTACGGCTGGATAAAACCACCGGTTCGATTGCCGTGGGTAAATCAGCAGACTTAGTGGTGTGGGATACTAATTGGTTTACGCCTGCCAGTCAGTTTGCCAAAAGTAATAACCTAACAGACCTTGATCCACTTATTAATTCCTCCGTTGTTTATACGCTGTTTGAGGGCAAAATCGTTTACGACGGGGCGCCGAAGCTTTAAGATAATGTTCTTGAAAGTCTAGTGGCTAACGACTGTGTTAGCACGAGTAATGAAAGCTTGATTTAGAAGGTGGGCAGTAAGGGATTTTTGCCCACCATTTTATAATTAACGTTAGTTGAACCTGGCTGGTAACCAGCCGCGTTCTACGCATTCTCTAAAGCACCACGCGGGTGTGGTTTCGGTTTTATAGCTCCAAAAGAACCAGCCCAAGTATTTTTCATAGGTTACTAATTGCGCTGCTGCATAGCCTCTAAAAGCAATTGCTTGTTGAAAATCGTCCAGCTCTTCCAGCGCATGGTTAAAGGGGCCGTCCGCCCATAGCGATACCACTTTTAAATCAAGACCTAAACTCCATTCCCCCACTATCGACCAATTGCCTCGATCTTGAATAAGCGCATCGGCCTCGTTTTTCCAGGCAACTACCGATTTTTCGATATGTTCGTAAATATCACTGTCAATATCTTTGCGTTCAAAACATTGGTAACGGTGAATATCGAAGATGACATTATCAAAATCAGGCGTGTTTAAAAATCCGGTGTACGCTTGGAATGTGCGAAAGCCATCATGGAAAACCACAGCAACTTGATCAGCAGGACAATATTGGCGAATGCGCCGATAGGCTTCCGTAGTGTATTTTTTTAACAGCGTAGTATCCACATCCCAACGCGGCTCATTCAATACCTCAATGGCATGAAGTGCAGGCCGTTGATGATAACGCTCGGCTAGCCGTTCCAGAACCCAGAGCGAATGTTCAAGATACTCAGTTTTGGTGTGCCATTCGCATACATCCTTTATGCCGCCGTTGTCAAAGCCATTTTGGCAGCCGGGGGCTGCATGTAAATCCAGTACGATCATTAAGCCCAATTCTTCCGCCCAAGTAAAGGCACGGTCTAATATTTCGATGCCGCCTGTTACGAAGGGATGGGTCATATTGCCATAACTGCGGTGGTAAGGATAATCTGGGCCGAAAATCCAATGCCCCAATGGAATACGCACCGCATTTAATCCAGTATTGGCGATCCAGACAAAATCATCGCGGGTGATGAAAGTATTCCAATGCTGTTTTAGCGGTTGCTCAGCATGCACGCCCAACTCTGCGCAATAAGTGGTTTCATCGGTTGCTGCAAGACCCTCAAACACACTGGGGGTCATCCATTTTTCCAGTACCAGCCAGCCACCGAGATTGACGCCGCGTAATTTCTTGCCGTATTTGCTGGCAAAGGCTGTATTCATGGTCATTTCCTGTTGATTGTTATAAAAATCTTGCCGCACTTAATTATAGGTTTTGCCACCAAATAATCATCTGCATCAGCTATCCAGTTGATATAGATTAAGTTTACGATAGAGTGTGCGTTCGCTAACACCAATTTCCGTGGCAATTTGTTTTCGGTTACCTTGAAATTTAACGATTAACTGCTGTATTAATTCTTTTTCGGATGCGGCTGATTTAATGGGCTGTTGCGTAATGGTGTTTTGAAGCGTTACCTCAAGATGCTTAATATCGCTAGACCTGGAACCACGCCGTAAGATATGGATTTGTTGTGCATCAATCTGCTCATCATTTGCTAATGCCACGGCAAGCTGCATACAGTTTTTTAATTCGCGGATATTGCCAGGCCAAGTATGCTGTATTAATTTAGTAAATGCTTTCTGCGTTAAACAATGCTTATGTCCTTCTTGTCGTAAAAAATATTCAGCCAGTAAGGCTATGTCTTGTTTTCGTTCACGTAAGGGCAAGATTTCGACAGATAGAACGGATAGCCGGTAAAATAAGTCTTCCCGAAAACGGCCTTCTTTAATCATATCCCCGAGGTTTCTATGCGTAGCACAAACGACGCGAACGTTAGACGTTAATATTTGGGTTCCGCCAACCCGTCGAAATTGCCCACTTTCCAAAGCCCTTAATAATTTTGGCTGTTGCGAAAGCGGTAATTCTCCTATTTCGTCAAGAAACAAAGTGCCGTTATCAGCCAATTCAAATAATCCTTTTTTGGATGTCACTGCGTTGGTAAAGGCGCCTTTTTCATGCCCAAACAATTCGCTTTCAAATAAACTTTCAGTCAATAAAGTACAATCGACAATAATTAATTCACTTTTAACACGATTTGACTGCTGATGAATGACCTTTGCTGCAACTTCTTTCCCCGTGCCGGTTTCACCGATTAATAACACCGGTGCATCAGTTCGGGCAACATTTTGTAATTTTAGCTGTAGATTTAAAAATTCTTTAGAAACACCGAGCATCTGGGGTTTGGACAATAAGGGTTTGCAGTATGTCAAGGTTTCCCCCAAAAAACGCTTGCCATCGGCATTGGTAATAGCATTACCATTTAACCAGCATTTTTTGGGATTAGTTTCCTCTGGCGAATTATCGGTAAAAAAACCAGCATATGCTTGAAATGTCTTAAAAAATGTTTGATGCCGACAGTTAGGTTTATTAATGCAACAAGGATTGCCTAACTGCTTGGTACGTGGCAGTCCAAAATACTTCTCCCTGGCATTGTTAACGGCAACAACAGTTAAATTTTCATCAATAATGACAAAAGGTAACGTATGCGTTTCTAACAAGGATTCAAGTGTAAAAGTATGCTGAAAACTTTTTTCTGATGTCGGCATTAATTTCATCGATTTTAAATTAAGTTATCTTTTATTTATAATCACTTAAGTATTTTTATCAATAACAGCGCCCCAGTCAATAATAAAAACGGGTGGCAATTTCTGATAAAAGTTAAGTATACTCGAACAGTGGTGTTCGTCCAATAATCCGTGATTATGCGGAGTTGCGTTTTTTAGGTGGCCGTAGCAGAAAGTGGCAATAATACTACCAGCCAAATGGTAAATAAGCGGTTATATTTTTCTGTTTTGTGAATTGCATCACATTATTTATGCGTTTATTCGATATGGGCGTGATGGCTGCTATTTTTGTCGGCATGTTTATAAAAATTAGCGTGCAAACAAGATTGCCCGCAAGTCACCACAGGTTCTATGGTATAGTTTATTGGAGATTTTATCCTATCAAAAAACTGGCAGTTTACTAACTTGCTTATTCATAACAGCTCCTAAAAAGAGCTGATTTTTTACTGCTGCTTAATGCCATTACTTAATCCGCTTATTCATCAATTACCTTACGTTAAGGATAGCGCCACTGTCTTTACGCCGCTTGCAGCAAAGCCGTGGGCGATTTTTTTGGACAGTGGCTTTCCCTATAGCCAGCAAGGCCGTTACGATATTATGAGCAGTGATCCGGTGGCAACTTTGGTCACAAAAGGCGCTGAAACCACTCTGATCACTGCGGGTACCGTCTGCACCTCAACAGAGGATCCCTTTAGCTTATTAAAACAACAGTTACTCAACCACAACTTTCCTGTTATTCCCGGACTCCCCTTTAATGGCGGCGCCTTAGGTTATTGCAGTTACGATCTAGCCAGACGTTTGGAAAAGCTACCGACCATAGCGCAAGATACCGAAAAGCTTCCAGAAATGGCGATGGGTATTTATCATTGGGCGATAGTGGTTGATCATCAGCTTCAACAAAGTTGGCTAGTGGGGCAGCACTTAAACACACAAGCATGGCAGCAGTTAATTGCACGCTTTAGCGATAGCCCAACTTTGCCGGCAGCGAATGAGGCGTTTAAAGTCACTGGTGCGATTGTAAGCAATATGGATCAACCACGTTACAGTGAGGCGTTTGGTAAGGTGAAAGCCTATCTAAAAGCAGGTGATTGTTATCAGATTAATCTCTCGCAACGATTTAGCGCACCTTGCAGTGGCAATCTTTGGACAGCCTATCAACGCTTACGGCAATTAAATGCCGCGCCTTTTAGCGCGTATCTCAATCTTCCTGAGGGACACATTTTATGTTCTTCACCAGAGCGGTTTTTAAAAGTAATTGACGGCAAAGTTGAAACTAAGCCCATTAAAGGCACACGGCCCAGAAAAACTGACCCGTTTGCAGATCAAGCACAAATTGATGCCTTATCAAACAGTGCTAAAGATCGTGCTGAAAACGTCATGATTGTTGATTTATTGCGTAATGATCTCAGCAAAAATTGTCGCATGGGGTCTGTGAAAGTGCCTAAATTATTCGCTATAGAAAGCTATGCGACTGTGCATCATTTAGTGAGCACTGTTACGGGCGTGTTAGCTGATGGACAACATGCCGTGGATTTGTTGCGCAGTTGCTTTCCCGGTGGTTCCATTACCGGCGCGCCAAAAATTCGCGCCATGGAAATTATTGAAGAATTAGAGCCACATCGACGGGGCATATACTGCGGTGCGATTGGATATATCGGTTTTAATGGTAATATGGACACTAATATTGCCATCCGAACGTTGGTACATTCTAAGCAAACCATTCGTTGCTGGGCAGGTGGCGGCATTGTCAATGACTCGGTGTTGGCAGAAGAATATCAGGAAAGTTTTGACAAAGCTGAAGCCTTGCTGCGTTTATTGCGCGAAATGATGGCTTAATGCGAATCATTAAACTGGGCGGCAGTTTGCTGGATAATAAAAGTTTAGTGACGTGTTTGACGCATATTCAAAACAATCCAACCAGCACCTTGATAGTAACCGGTGGCGGCGCGTTTGCAGAGCAAGTGCGTATTGCGCAACAGCAATGGCAGTTTAACGATGTCGCGGCGCATCACATGGCGATTCTGGCGATGCAGCAAATGGCTTTATTGGTGAACGCTTTACAGCCAGATTGGCGGCTTTTGCAGTCATTTAGCGATTTGCAAAGCTGGCATACCCAAAATCGGATCGGCTTGTGGTTTCCAGACATTACCTTATTAAATGCGCAGGGCATAGCGGCAAGCTGGCGGGTCACTTCCGATAGTTTGGCAGCGTGGTTGGCAGGGGCCACACAAGCAAATGAGTTGATCATCGTCAAGGCGGCGGAGTTTTCGGTGACAGCCTCAACAGCCGAATTAGTGGCGCTGGAGGTGTTGGATCAAGCATTTTTAGGCTATATTAAGCCCGCCCGCTTTGTGACAACAATTATCAATAGTCATGATTTTATACAACAGATACTCATGCCTTGAAAGAGGTACATTAAATTAACTAATGTTGCGTATTATCAGGCCTAACATGCCCCCTATTTTCTCTTCATACAATTGTCATTTCAGAAAGGTTCAACATGGCAGACAAAAAATCCTCCTTGATGTCCGGTATAACTGAATCGCTAAGCGCATTAATTGGGCATTTTTTTAGTCAAAAAGTGCGCGATGTCTATTATCGAACCCGTGAAACTTTTGGCGATCATAAGCGTGATATTGTGGTGTATGAAGTTAGTCAAGCCTGTGTCAATTTGCAAGATACCCGCGATCAATTTGAAGATGCGCTGCAACGTTTTAAGACGATTGTCTGTGTTGATAACACCAGTCTGGAAAATAAATATAACCTCTTAAAACGCCAATATGATTTTTGCCAGGCCAAAGCTGATCACGTCAGTGATCGGATACGCGCGATTGAAAATGTCAGTGAAGCGTTATTTATAGAATGGGAAGATGAGCTGGAACAATATGCCAATCGGGGCTTACGCGCTAGCAGTAAACAACAATTAAAAATATCTCGGCAACGTTACTTGCGGTTAATTAAAACATTTAATCGCGCCGAAGAAAAAATGCAGCCGGTATTATCGGCCTTTAAAGATCAGGTCTTGTTTTTAAAACATAACCTTAATGCGCAAGCCATCGCGGCAGTGCAGCATGAGTTTGTGGAAATTGGACTGGACATCTCGCAATTAATACGGGTAATGGAAGTGATTATTACTGAAGCGAACGAATTTATTGCCAGTTTGTCCGATCAGAAAACCTTGCCTGCACCGAAATAAAGCTGCCGTGTAGCCGCCATAAAAAGCGCGCTAAACTAACCACTAGCCTCGACCCCCTATTTAATTTATGGTAATGTTCCAAGACCTAAAATCTTGGACGACCTTGATGAAACCACATGCTTTTGTCCTCATGCCTTTTGGCAAAAAAACCGACCGTAATCAAGTAACGATTGATTACGATAGCGTTTATCGTGACCTCATAACACCGGCTTTAGCAGCTGCGGGGCTGTGTGTTATAAGACCCACTCAAGAACAAGCCGTTGGGGAGATAATGAGCCACTGGCTACAGGAGCTGTTGAGTGCTGATCTGGTTGTGGCTGATTTAAGCCTGGATAATTTTGACATCGGCTACCTCTTAGGCATTCGCCAGGCTTTACGCGCCACGGGCGTTATTTTGCTGAATGCTTATCAACTAAGCGATACGCCAGCTTTCGAGTATCAATTAAATTACACGATAAACAATCGCGTTGTTGATGCAGCCTCGTTGACCCGCGACATCCATGCACTGACGGCATTGGTGGAGCTTACGAAGGTCGCTAACCCCACCAAGCCAAGCAGCCCTATTTTTCAACACATCCCCCAGTTAGCAGAACCAGATTGGAATATTGCACGGGTCGCGAGCGCCGCAAGTTTTTGGCAAGCACACGCCGATTGGGAAGTCGATCGACAGACCGCTGAGCAGTGCGGCAACCTCAATGATCTACTGCGATTAGCCAAAGCCACACCAGTCGCTCAATTTCGAGCAGAAGCGCTAATCCAAACGGGTATCGCCTTGTGTGCAGTCAACAACGTTGAACTGGCATTGCAACAATTTGAACAGGCATTGGATATTGTACCTAATCATCTCAGGGGCTTACAGGAAAAGGGCCACTGCTTGCTACAATTGGCGTTGCAGGAAAAGGCCGGTCAACCTTTGTATGCTGTACGATTACACTACATCAGTT
>JABFRM010000071.1 GCA_013141155.1 Methylococcaceae bacterium
GTTTTACCCAGCGGTTGTTTTTGTCCATACTTCGCTCAAAATGACTCTCAAATCCTTCAAGCGTCAGTTGGTTTTGGTCGTGAATTCTGATCATAAGTGCACGGGTTTTGAAGGCTTAGGGGCTTTTCTATGCACTTATTTTAACATTTATTGCTGATTTTGTATTGGTTTCAGTTGGCTGGGGTTTTTGAGTGGACTCTAAATAACTAAACGGGATAACTTTGCACGACAGGATTGACTATTTTTTTAACCAGCTTTCCATCTGAGATGCTTCAATTGGCGGGGAGTAAAAATAGCCTTGCACCACTATACACCCGCTTGCCGCCAAAATATCTGCCTGTTGTTGATTTTCAACGCCTTCACCCACCAACTTTAAACTCAAAGCGTTACTCAACGACACCATGGCTTTCACAATAATGCGATCACCTTCGCTACCAACCAACCCCTCTATAAAAGATCGATCAATCTTCACCTCATCTATCGACCAGCGCTTAAGATACAACAACGAAGAATGCCCCATGCCAAAATCATCCAAGGAAACACTAAAGCCAGCTTCTTTAAGAAAAAGCATATTCTTTTTCACAATATTCATTTCTTCCAACAACGCATATTCAGTGATTTCAATGCAAAGCCTGTTGGGGTTAATCTGATACTTGGCGGGAATGGTTAGCAGTGCTTCACAAAAGCCTTCAGAACGTATGTGCCGTGCAGAAATATTAATCGACACGCGCGGCACTTTATAGCCTTGATCAAGCCAAGCACGCATCTGCTGGCAGGTCGCGTCCAACACCCACTCGCCTATTTGATTAATCAGGGAGGATTGTTCAGCAATTTTAATAAAATCCATAGGCGAAATTAAGCCACGCTCCGGATGTCGCCATCTGATCAGGACTTCCATACCAACTAGCTGCTGCTGTTGGTTTTCGACCTGCGGTTGATAGACCACAAAAAACTGCTGGTCTTTTAACGCCTCTCGGATGCCATGCTCCATTTCAAGCCATTGATGGGCGATAAAATTAAGCTTACTGGTATAAAACTCAAAATCATGGCGACCATTTTGTTTGGCACGGTACATGGCTAAATCTGCGTAGCCCATTAAGGTTTGGGGGTCTTTGGTATCGTCTGGATAGACGCTGACTCCAATACTGACCGTGCAATAAACCGATTGTTGCTGTATATCAAAAGGCTGTGCAAATGCCTCAATAATATCTCGTACAAAACGATGTCCGTCTTGCGGTGATGCACCCTCCATCACCATCACAAACTCATCCCCCCCCAACCTTGCCAACACATCGGTTGCACGTACCCGCTCGGTAATCCGTTTGGCAGCCTTAATCAGCAATTCATCACCCGCCTCGTGGCCGAGTGAGTCATTGACCATTTTAAAATTATCTAAATCAAAAAACAGCAACAATACCTGCTGTCCAGAGCGTGCCGCCATTGCCAAAGTGTGTTCCAAATGCTGGCGCAACATACTACGATTAGGTAACCCTGTCAGCTCATCATGGGTAGCAATAAACTCCAATCGTCTATTTAAGGCCACCATGTCGCTCACATCTCGTCCAACCCCCCTATAGCCGGTAAAACGTGCGTCCTTATCAAACACCGCTTTTCCAGAAACACGCAAGTACGCCAATTTTCCGGCTACATCCGTAAAGCGCACTACAAAATCGGCAAAATTTTGATGTGCCTCTAAGGTTTTAAGCATATCGTTAGTATTATGGCTATGGCAGGCTTTTGCTAATTCCGTCAGGCTACGAAAGTTTAAGCCCGTGGGACTGCCCGCCAGGGCATTGATTTTTAAATTTTGATCTGACTCCCAAAACCAGTCCGCAGAGGCTTCGGCAAAATCTCTAAAACGCGCTTCACTGGCCAGCAGTTTTTGCTGCTCGTCACTCAGTTCGTGAATTTTTTTCTCTAGCTTTGCCCGTACGCGTTCTACATGCTGTTCATCTATATTCAATGAACTATTGAGTGATAAGCCAAGGTTTTTAGGCGGTTTTCTTATCGATTCCGTTTTGAACACTTCGGCAACTACCGCTAAAAGTTCTGGGATCAGCATAGGTTTGACCAGAAATTTAGTGGCGCCGAGCGATAGCGCAAATTGCTCATCTTGCGCAGAGGTATAGGTAGCAGTGTAAAAAATAAACGGCGTATCTTGCAGTAGATAATTTTGCTTAACCGCCCGACATAAGCCATATCCGTCCATCTCGGGCATTAAAATGTCCGCGATAATCAGATCGACAAAATCTGTTTGCAGATACTGCAAGGCGTTCAAACCATTTTCAAAACTAATCACCGCATAACCGTCTGCGGTTAAGATAGTTTCTAATAAATACCTTGAGTTCTCATCATCCTCGGCGATCAAAATTTTCATGATGCCCTCTTTTCATCCAGCACCTGCTTGATTTGATCAACCACCACCATCGGATCAATAGGCTTTTCAATATAACCATTACAGCCTGCCGCCAATAGCTTATGTTTATCACCCGACATGGCATAGGAAGTCATAGCGATAATGGGGATTTTTTCGCCTGCCGGATGCGCACGAATGCGTTTTAGCACTTCCATGCCATTTATGTCAGGCAACTGAATATCCAAAATGACAAAATCTGGGGCATCAGCTAACGCCTGCCGCACGCCATCTAAACCAGTCATTGCAAAACAGGTGGTATAGTTCGCTTGTTCTAAAATAAAACGGATCAATTCCAGATTATTTTCGTTGTCTTCTATAATCAGGGCGGCAGTCATAACGAAAATACTTATAAAATTGAAGGGGTTATAACGGCATGTTGGGTCGCTAATTTCACGGGTATTGAAATCGAAAAAAGACTCCCTTCCCCAGGTTTACTTTTCACATTGATACTGCCATCCAAAAGCTGGGTTAAAATTTTACGGGTTAAATACAACCCTAAACCAGTACCCAGCGTAGTCGTTTTTAAGTGCGATTCTGCTCGTTCAAAGGGTTCAAACAACTTGGCAAGGCTCTCTTGATCAATGCCAATACCCGTATCTTGAGTAGCAATAATCAGTTGCCCCTGTTCTCGGCTGACCCTAATGTTGACCGAACCTTGTTCAGTATATTTCACGGCATTAGACAATACATTTAAAACCACCTGATAGAGCCTTTTACGATCCGTTTCCAATATTAAATCGCCAGCACAATCAACCTTGATTGCCAAAGGTTTGCTTTTGGCAAGATGTTGCACCGCTTGCACGATTTCAAGCAATAAGGGCTTGAATTCAAAAGACTCAACATAAACGTTTAAATAACCGGCTTCAATTTTTGAAATATCAATCACATCCGAAATCAACGCCAATAAATGTTTAGCCGAACTAAATGCCCTACCCAATTGGTCTTTTTGCTGCGCATTTACCTCACCGGACATACCCTGCAAGACCACACCCAAAAAACCGATGATGGAATTCAACGGTGTCCTTAGCTCGTGGGACATTGAAGCGACAAACATCGACTTAATGCGATCGGCAGATTCCGCCGCTTCCCGGGCTTGTATAAGGGACTTTTGCAGCATTTTTTGTTGCGAAATATCCTGACCAATCGCCACCATTTGCCCTGCACCTAGAGCGGAGGTATTACTGGGCACACTCGCCGACAATAAAAATTCAATTTTATTTCCATTGGCATGTTGCAAAAGCAATTCAACATCGCGAACATCTTCACCTTTACGCAAACGCGCCGCCATCTCTAATGCCGCTTGCCGGGCTTCTTTTGCAACAAACAATCCGATAAAAGACTTACCGATTACCGTTTCCCGAACATAACCGGTAGCGATTTCCGCTTCAGGGTTGAATTCAATAATCTCACCACTGACATTGATGATCAATATCGAAATAGGTGCCTGATCAACCACATAACCAAAGCGCCGTTCGCTCTCCTGCAAAGACAAGGTTCTGGCTTGCACCATGTGTTCCAGTTCCTCGCTATATTTCATTAAGGTTTGTTCCGCTTGCCGACGTCGGTGCGTTTCAATCGTCAACCTTGCAATATCGGCTATTGCACCAGCAAAGCTTTGCTCATCCAATGTCCATTCACGCACACCTCCAACATGTTCATGACAAATGACACCAATCAATTGATGATTTAACCAAATTGAGCTATCTAACATCGCGCCGATATTATTCATTGGCAAATAACTGGCCGTAAACTCAGATGTTGCCGCATGTTGCATGACATCATTAGCCGCGATGACACGATTTTGCTTAAGATGATGAAAATAGTTCGGCAAGTCGATTGCTGATAACGGCTTTGCAATAGTATGCAGCTTTTTTGACTTCATATACAAACACATGCAGTCAATTTGCTGTTGGTCTTGGCTAAATAACCAAACACTGACGCGTTCAACATTGAGTGTTACCGCTGCAATTTCAGCAATTTCTCTAAAAACTTCTTCGGGATTTAGCCACTCCTTAAGTTGATGCTGCGTCAGTAACTTCAAAGCATCATGCTGTTTAAGTAATCGTTGCTCACTTAAACTGAGTTTTTTCTCGACCTCCTGGCGCGCACTGGTTTGTTTATATAATTGATTAAGATAATGATCTGCTTCGTAGCGGCGTCGCATACTGCCCAGCAAAAAACCACTGATCAAAGCAATGCCGACCAGAAAAACCGCAATAACAGCGAAAAACAGTAAGTTATTTTTCGCATATTTTTCATAGCTAAACGCTAACGTACCCACGATAAAAACCATAATCACAAAAAAAGTGACAATATTGGAGTGCATCACTGTTTTCGTTACTGCGGACGCCGACATCGCTGGGGAACCCGAAATTGACTGTTGACTGATCCGGTTATCCAGTACCCGTTTAAGCGTTTTATCCCATTGTATTAAGCTATAAATTAAGAAACTCAACAAACTAAAAATTGCCGCGAATATCCAGTTTTGATAAGTGTCTGTGACACTTTTTTCAAACGAATTTTTATTCCATCGAGCATAGATTACCTCACGCTCTGCTGGCGAAATGGTCGCTAACCCCTTTTCCAAGATAGCCATTAACAATGGCCAATCTTTTCTGATGGCCAACCCCATTTGATAATGAAACGCCGTACTGTGCGCGATTTTTAAATTTTTAAGTCCGAAATGATCCGCACACCAGTTGGCCACAGGCAAATCAGTCAACATACCCGCACTGGCACCGAACGACACATGCTGCAAACCTATGCAAGTATCATCAACAACATCAATATTTACCATCGGATACTGTTCTTTCAAATACCCAAAGGCTGCGTAATGCCCAACCGCAGAAATGCGTTGCTGTTGCGGATTATCTAATGAAAACGCTATTGGGGCATTATCCTGGGTAACTAAATACACCGGAAAATCCAAATAAGGCTTGGTAAAATACCATTGCTGCAAACGCGCTTCGGTAGCCGCGAAAATAGCCACGACATCAACTTGTTTTTCTTCTGGGCTATTAGCGGCACGCTGCGCCAACGTCGGAATGATCCTTTTAAAATGAAATCCTAAACGGTCTTCAAGCAGCCTGAGATAATCTTGTTCCAGTCCTGTTGGTTCACCATGGGCATCCAAATAACTGATGGGCGGATAATCAGGGGAAATGGCCACCCGTATATCCGAATGCGCTTGTAGCCATGCGCGCTCTTCTGGCGTGAGCATTACTCCGGCTAAACAAGTGACTTGGCTTGCCAATAAAACAAATAGCGCTAAAAATTGTAATGTTACACCTCTCAAGCTACTGTTGTTAGCCAAGCTAAGCTCCCTTGCAATAATACCCGCTGTCTATTTGTTAACTTCACTGTGAACAACTGTTTTTCCGCTATTAAAAGGTCTTAAGCAAGGCGTTTATAAGGGTTTTTTATTCCTAAATTTTCTGCCTCTGTAACTTGTGCCAAGTATAGCATCCCTTTTTTTTATTGTTAGCTTAGGCACCTGATTGTTCATGAAAATCATTCAAAAATAGTGGTTTTTCCAAAAAAATGTCCTATAACGCTGATTGATTTCCCACACCTGTCCGCTTGCCCAGTATAATTAAACTATTTTCCATCCTGACAAAAATCCTAAACAGCCTTGTCAAAACAATGTATCAAGAACCTAGCAACTACCATGATAAAATCAACACTGTTTTGCCACGCCGCCACGCTGCCGTCTGCTAGTTATATGCTAAAAACAGAGGTTCATATTCTGCAAGGTGGCGAAATGAGTATTCACTATTTCCTTACCGGTAGTTTAGGGCAATTATTCATTCCGACACCCAAACCGCCCGCTGCAACTGATTATTTATGGGAACATACTTGTTTTGAGGCATTTTTCGCGGTCATGGGAGAAAAGCGCTATCATGAATTCAATTTCTCACCTTCTGGCCAGTGGGCCGCTTTCGCGTTCAGCGACACGCGGCAACGTGTGCAATGGACAACCGAACAAGCACCTGTTATTACGGTCAATCGCACCCCCGAGTCAATGCTTTTAAAAGCCCGTATCCCTGCCGTTGCCTTACCACCGAATACTGCCGGAAAATCTCTGCAACTGGGTCTAAGTGGCGTGCTGGAAACTCAAGATGGTCATCGTTCCTATTGGGCATTGCACCACCCAGCCCCTCACCCTGATTTTCATGATCGTACGGGATTTACCTTAACCCTAAACCAGCCTTAATACTGTTGACTGGTGAGGGAATTTTTTTTAAGGCATTTTTCCTAACCCCCACTTTAAAATTGCTATTTACCCCCTATCCAATAATCTAAATTTTCTTCACCTCTATGTACTTTGGACTTGACCGATTATTAACAGATGCTGCTCTGCAAGCACCTTTAGCAGGCAAACGCATTGCTTTACTGGCGCATCCTGCCTCTGTTGCCGCAGATTTAACCCATTCCCTGGATGCCCTGGCGAAGTGCCAGAACCTCAACCTTACCGCGGCTTTTGGTCCGCAACATGGTCTCCGCGGTGATAAACAGGACAATATGCTGGAATCTCCAGATTTTATTGACCCCGTATTGGGCATTCCTGTGTTCAGTCTATATGGCGAAGTGCGTCGTCCAGCACCTGCCATGATGGACAGTTTTGATGTGTTATTGGTGGATCTGCAAGATCTCGGTTGCCGCATTTATACCTTTATCACCACCCTGCGTTATGTGCTGGAAGCCGCAGCGCAGCACCAAAAAACCGTTTGGATTTTAGACCGCCCCAACCCTGCCGGTCGCCCAGTCGAAGGCTTAAGCCTACGATCAGGCTGGGAGAGCTTCGTCGGTGCAGGGTCAATGCCGATGCGTCACGGTTTAACGATGGGCGAACTGGCAGGCTGGTTTATACAAACCTTGGCCTTGGATGTCGACTTTAAGGTTATCCCTATGCAAGGC
>JABFRM010000082.1 GCA_013141155.1 Methylococcaceae bacterium
TTTTTAACGCCTCCCGTTGGTCTTCCGCATTCGGATCAGTCACCGCTTGCCCGCCGCGCGCACTTTCAATCGCCGTTTCCAGCGCTTTTTGTGAAACTTGTGCTTTAGCCAGCGCATCACTCAAGCTCCCTTTACTGGCACAAGCAGCCAATAAAAACAATTCGCTGGAAATGTAATCATCTTTGCGCTGCTGCGCCATTTTGTCAGTCAGGTTAAGCAGTTTAGTCAACTCACTGGAAATCTGCACATCACCACCGGAACCTGAAACCTGCGCCAGACGTTTTAAACTGGCTTGGCATTCAGCGCGTAACACGCTCACATTCGCGCCGCTTTGCTTAAGCAACGGCACGGCACTGCCGCCTTGTTGATCTAACAACGCCAGCATTAAATGTACGGGTTCAATAAATTGGTGATCATTACCTAACGCCAAACTTTGCGCGTCGCCCAAAGCCAGTTGAAATTTACTGGTTAATTTGTCCATTCTCATTGGTATTACCTCATATAAAGGATTTGTATACCAAAGAAGTGGGGATGATTGAGGTTATTTCAAGGTGAAGCTGCAAGGGCAAGTATTTTTCAACATATTAATCGTTGCTTACTCTATCGGTAGCCCTGCTTTGCGCCAAGTGATCATATGCCCTTCCAAATAACGAATATTTTTAAAACCTTGCAACCATAACCCTAATTTGGCAATGCCCGCGCGTGGACCGTGTTCACAATATAAAACCAACGCTGAATCATCGCTATAGCTGCGCAATTGGTCGGTGGTAAATGCCCTCCAAAAAGGGATATGCACAGCGCGTGGAATATGGCCCGCTTGATATTCCGCACTAGAGCGGACATCAATAATAATCGGCATGCTGGCTTTAAGTTGCTGCAATAAGTCATGTTGTGCAATATGCGTTTGAGGAGTGTGACTACAAGCTTGCACCAGTAGCGTTGAAGCGAGGAGAAGCGTTTTTTTCATGGCAATTTAATGATAAATCCGAATTCTAATAAAGTCCAAGACGTCATAATGACACCTTTGCGGATATACGCGGCGATAATAATGCAATTACCTAATTTTTCCAATGTGCGCGTGTTACTGGTCGGTCTTAAAAAGTATAGTGGATCCCGAAATCAGGACAATAGTTTAAGCTACGCTCTGTCATAAAAAGGGTTCAATAATGATCGGAAGCAAACGGAAGATATTCACAAATACCGAAAAAGCGAAAGTTGCCTTGGCGGCGGTCAAAGGATTAAAAACCATCAATGAAATAGCCCAGGAGGATGAAGTCCATCCCACCCAAGTGAACCAGTGGAAAAAAGAGTTACTGGACAACGTGGGCAGCCTGTTTGAAGGGAAACATAACCCAACCCGCGCAGAATGACCCAGAGCGTCTGTACGCCAAAATCGGCCAGCTAAACATAAATTGGATACCAGCAATCCCTGCCGGTATGACGGCTTAACTGAAGCATCTTGTCAGGTAAGGCCTTAGTGATAAAACTTAGTTCACCGTTGCGGCGATAAAATTAAAGGGTATTGCAGGTTGGAATTGCGCGGCAACACTACCATTGAAGATTGCACCACCAGTGAGCGTAAGTTTTTTCACCCCACTCCCCAGGTTAAAATCAATGCCCGCTAGATCTACCCAGAATATGCTCGGACTGCGTGCTGAATCGAAATAATAGCGCAGATTTTTATGATCAAATACCGTGCGCCAAAGCGTTTCATCAATGATCGGTTGTTCCGGTGTTGAAATCCGCAGGGGGACGGAAGCGTTACGAATCACAGAAAAAGCACCCGCAATGGCTTCGGCATTATTGGCGGTCTTAGCCAGGGCATTGATGTAAAACGAAGCCCTAACATAGCGATCAGCAGGACGATTAGTACCAGGCAGCATGGTTAGGCCGCCAATTTGCCGCCAATAAGCGTCAAGCGCAAGTTGCTGTTCGAAGATCGGCGAATTGGTCATTACTCGGTACTGGCGGCCATGATGTATGACCAATTTACCCCCTACATATTCAAAGATGGCGGAGTCCCCTGTCGCATCCGAAATAGACAGATGCAGTGAACCCGGTTGACCATCTGGTGTTGGCACTGGCACCACATAAAAGGGTTCTTGACGGATGGCGGCTACTGCCTCAGCAACAGTCGCATAATTATCCAACACGAACTGCACCCACGCCGCAACAGAAAGGGGCAAGCGCGGATCACCTGGCAATGGCTGCACATATTCGGATTCAGCAAGATACAGCAGATTAACGACGAGGCTCATTTCGTTGATGCCGTCAACCGAAGCAGATTCAAATGCGGAACTTACGACACTGCCGTATTTTGACGTCCAGCGAATTGAACGAGGCCCTGCGGCACCGTCACGGTTCATACCGCGAGGGAAAGCCCAGAGGTTGGTATTAAGATCAGTTGACCAATCCATACTGCGACTGGTGATCACGGTGTTTTCTAGTCCGATATAGACTGCTCGAGTACACATGCTAATTTCTCCTTCATCAATATAAGTGCAATAAGTAGCACCAAGGTTTTGCAGAGAATGTATTAAGTTCGCAATTTCACCATAACAAATTGAACACCTTAAAACAATCCCTTACACCCACTCTGCGACTGAGTAAAATAACGCCGCTAACGCGAATTCGATTGTAACACAGTGTCAAAACCTTAAACTCTATAGGTTTCAAAGGACGCTGGCAATTTTCGTAGGAAACCATAACAACCCTAGGACTCCTTTTTGCTCAAATGCCCCTGTACCGTGCATCAAATTGATGGGCGTATTTTATTGCTAGGCAGCGTTAATTTTCGTTATAAAATAATCACTGTGTAATTTTTACCCATTGCCGCTAGCTGTTTTTACCCTAAAACGTGTTAACCCTTAAATTTTATGACTAAACCAAAAATATTTGTCACCCGCCAATGGCCTGCTGCTGTTGAAGCTCAATTAACAGCGCTATACGATGTCACTCTAAATACTACAGATCGCCCGTTAAGCGCCGATGAATTTAAAGCCGCATTGCAAAATTACGATGCGGTTTGTCCAACTGTCTGCGACAGCTTTCCTGCTGAAGTCATCAATGTCGCCAACAAACGCTGCAAAATTCTCGGTAATTTTGGCGTCGGCTACAACCATATAGACATCAACGCCGCTAAACAAGCCGGCATTATGGTCACCAACACCCCTGGCGTCTTGACTGAAAGTACCGCCGACATCGCCATGACGTTATTGCTAATGTCCGCAAGACGCGGTGCAGAAGGTGATAGGATTGTACGTGCCAAACAGTGGCATGGTTGGTGTCCCACGCACATGCTCAGCACCGATGTTACCGGCGCTAGCTTAGGCTTAATTGGCTTTGGACGTATCGCCCAAGCAATGGCTAGAAAAGCCCATCACGGTTTTGGCATGCACATCCACTACTACAACCCCTCGCCTGCTGATGCCAGCATCGTCGCCGACCTTAACGCCGTGCGTTATGACTCAATCGAAGCCTTAATGGGTAGCGCTGATTTCATCTCGTTACATTGCCCAGGCGGTGCAGAAACTAAACATCTCATCAATGCTGAACGGTTAAGCTTAATGAAAACCAGCGCACATTTAATCAACACTGCGCGCGGCGATGTGGTTGACAGCCAAGCCTTAATCAACGCCCTCAACTCTAAACAAATTGCCGGTGCCGGACTTGATGTCTATGAAGGTGAGCCTAATATCCATGCAGGATTTCTTGATTTAGACAACGTTACACTATTGCCGCATCTTGGCAGTGCAACCTTAAATACCCGCACCGCTATGGGGGAAAAGGTGCTGGCTAATTTAGCGGCGTTTTTTAGCGGAAAAGAGCCGCCAGATCGAGTACGGTAAAAGCGCTGCGATAACAGTCACATACCAAGGAGATTAATAGCCCTTTTGACACTTAATCCTAGAAGCCGCAATTGAGCCATACAAACCCCGCTCAGCCCTTCGACAAGCTTTCGGCAACTGCTCCTGCGTTGCTCTACCTCCTGCATCCATGCAGTCGTCGAGGGCGAATGGTTTTTTTCACGTCCAACTGATCCAACTGATTTTTTTAGGTTAATGAATCCCTCAAAAAAAGTAGCCTTTTTTGATCTATATCAAATCCAAAATAAAATTTGATGTGACAATGGTGCCGTTCCAAATAAAAAACATTGCAGGCGCTTCACCTAAGGTCAACAATTAATTTGGACGGCAGTGAGGATATTTTTAAATTCAAACAGAGGAAAGTCTATGAAAATTGTTAGCCATTTAGTGTTACTTATAATTGCTATTGCCACGCTTGCAGCTTGTCAACAAAGCGGCGATGGCCCGAGTAAACCAAAGAGTGCAAACGCTACAACGCTATCAACAAAGTAATTGCGTTTGTTGGGGGAGTAAACTGATGCCACCGCATTCATAAGTGAACGGTGGCATTGGCTTGGCATTTATTCAAGATGACGTTAATGTTCAAGAAACGGAACAAGGTTCCACAATTGCTTTGAGTAATTTTAAGTCATTAATCTGAACGCCACGTTGTCTGACAGTGATGACGCCTATTTTGCCCAATTCAGCCAATTGACGGCTAACTGTTTCAATAGTCAGTCCCAGAAAATTAGCGATATGCTGGCGTTGCATGCTCAGGTTGAATTCAGTGCTTGAAAATCCTAAGGCTAAATAACGGGTGGATAGCATTAATAAAAACGTCGCCAGCCTTTCTTTTGCGGAGCGATGTCCAAGTAACAAAATCTTATCGTGATCAGAGGAAATTTCTTTGCCCAAAATTCGATTCATTTGAATTTGCAAGCTGGGGATTTTAGTGCATAAATCATTCAATTGTGACAAAGGTAACTCACATACCGACGCCGTTTCAAGCGCAACCGTTGAACATGTATATTGACCGTGTTGCAAGGCATCTAGCCCAATTAACTCACCGGGTAAATAAAAGCCGATGATTTGCTCCATGCCTTCCGAGTTCAATATAAAACTTCGAAAAGAACCTGCTTTAACAGCATATAAACTTTGAGAGACATCGCCTTGCCTATATAGTAATTCATCGATTTGTAAGGGTCGTTTATTTTTTACAATCGCAGCAAGTTGTTGCACTTCATTTTTTTGCAAGCCATAGGGAAGGCATAAATCAGCCAACTTACAGCTCGGGCAAGAGGCTTGATGCACTTTATAGTCCATAATTATTATTCTACTATTCAGTCTTTTGCGTCATTCAAAAGCGTAGTGTAACAAATTCAGAACAGCTTCACTTATTTCTGCCATAACAGCATAAGTAATCACACGAAAGTTATCCGAAATTTAATATCAATGCGGCTCACTATTTAACTGAATGGGTCACTCATTGTTACGGGTATATTATTTTCTACTGTCTTTCGCTTTACGACTCATACCCTCGCAATAAATCGCCTGTGAAGCTTATTCGCTATCGACACCAATCAATTTACTGACTGTATCCCCCCTTTTATCTGCACAAGTTTCAAAGCACGTCATTCCGGCAGGGAAGCCGGAATGACGGATAACTATACTTATGCCTTTAACTTTAACCTTAAACTACACGCTATTGGACGCACACCGCCTTTCAAGGCTATACTCAAGTTATTACAAAAAATGCCAACTATTTTCACTATTAACACCCCCCCAGTTAATTATGAAGTTAAACCGGTAATGCGTACCAAAATCTCATCAATTGCCAGGAAGCCGACTATGTTAATTGGACTGCCCAAAGAAATTAAAGATACTGAAAATCGCGTTGGACTGACACCAGGTACTGTCAAAGCGTTGACACAAGCTGGTCATAGGGTTTTGGTACAACACGGTGCCGGTGAGGGTAGTGCGATTTTGGATGCTGACTATCAAATGGCTGGCGCACAACTTGTTAATACCGCTGAAGAAGCCTGGTCTGCGCAACTGGTAGTCAAAGTGAAGGAACCCATTGCAGCCGAATATCAATACTTACGCCCCGATTTACTGCTGTTTACTTATCTGCATTTGGCCTCAAATAAGCCACTAACCGAGGTGTTACTAGCAAGTGGCACCACCAGCATCGCTTATGAAACTGTGCAAACTGAAGACGGCCAATTGCCGCTATTAATTCCGATGAGTGAGGTTGCAGGACGCATGGCTACGCAGGTAGGCGCGATTTATTTGCAAAGATCACACGGTGGCAGGGGCGTTCTGATGGGCGGCGTGCCAGGGGTTGCGCCTGCGAATGTTGTAATTTTAGGCGCAGGCATTGTAGGCAGTAATGCCGCACGTATCGCTGTCGGCATGGGGGCGCAGGTCACAGTACTGGATATTAACCACGCACGATTGAAAACTTTGGACGACATTTATCGTGGACAGTTACAAACGCGCATCAATAATAGCCATGCGCTTACAGAAAGCATCTACCAAGCCGATCTGGTGATTGGAGCGGTTTTGATCCCCGGCGGGCGGGCGCCCTGGTTAATCACGCATGAAATGTTGCCGCAGATGCTTAATCGCGCAGTGATTGTGGATGTCGCGGTCGATCAAGGCGGCTGTGTTGAAACCACCAAACCAACCACACATAGCCATCCGACTTATGAAGTGGAGGGCATCGTGCATTATTGCGTTGCCAATATGCCGGGCGCAGTACCCCGCACCAGCACCTTTGCCTTGAACAATGCAACCCATGTATATGTGCTACGCCTAGCCGAACAAGGGTTGCAGGCGATGTGCACCGACCCGGCTTTACGGCATGGCCTCAATACCTATCGCGGTGCGGTTACTTATGCGGCAGTGGCGGAGGCCTTTGGTTTAAAAAAGATTGATGCGGCAACGGCTTTAAAGCCCTAAGTTATCATTTGGAAAACGCTAGCGAAAATAATGTCATCTGCAATAAAACCCCCAATATCAGCAATAATGATTAACCCTAAAATATCTGAAAAATCCCAATTACCACTGCATAATAGCGTTAAAAATTTCCTGATTATAAAGATGCTCAAGCCAAGCCAAAATATCGTCATTCCGGCAATCCCTGCCGGAATGACGTTGTTACTGAAGCATCTTTATAATCAGGGGAAATTTTCCATTGATTCAATCACCTTAACGCGCTTAATTTTTTAAACAATATGCCCATTGAAATTGAACACAAATTTTTAGTTGCTGATGATAGCTGGCGCCAACAAGTTACCGACACTGCATACTACCAACAAGGTTACTTAAGCAGCGACTCACAAAGCTCCATTCGGATCAGAATTAGTGACACCGAGGCGTGGCTAAACATAAAAAGTGCCACTATTGGTA
>JABFRM010000113.1 GCA_013141155.1 Methylococcaceae bacterium
GTTCGTCGCCATTGACCGTGCCACCCGCTATGTTTATCTGGAACTGCACGACAACAAGCGCATGGACACCGCCACCGCCTTCCTCCAAAACGCCCTGGCGCAATACCCCTTCAAGGTGGTGAAAATCATGGAAACGGAGCGATAGCGAAGTGATGATTTTTAGTCCCCGATAGCTGCACAGGGCCGGGTGTTGAGCCGGAGCAACGCGTAGGTGAAATACAGAGGCTTACCGATAGGCAGCGTCAACTATTGGCACGATGTCCCGATCCCCTTGCTGGGTCGGGACGATATTGTGCCAGGGGTATCGGGGCTTGCGGAGCAAAATAACTGTCGCGTAGTCTTTTGCCGCTTGCTTGGGCTGGGATGCCCAAAACAAGCTATCGCAAAAGTAGCGACTCTCCTTTTAACTTTCGCGTGATCACTTAACCGTGCAGGCTTAACTTCGATCCTCGCTTACAGCAGATGCCTGAAAAATTTAGGCTAGTTGCTTATAGCGCCGAAAGCAGGCCGGCGATTTTTCGATCACTGCGTTTCGCATAATAAAACCATTCATTACCGGCTTGTGCATTGGGATTTGGAAACAGAATAAATCCAGCACGGGTAGCGGTCACTGTCGTACCGTCTTCACGAACCCCGATGTTATCGTTTTGAGTTAAGGGGTCAAAACTCACCCACGCTTTCTGGAATTGATCTGCCGAATGGTTTTTATCAATCACCTCATCAATTCGTAACACTTCCAATTTTTGTTGTGCTGCTGGTGTAGGTAATTCAACCAGATTTAAATGCGCCAAAGTATTTAAAATAGCCTGATAGGCGACTTCCGGCGCTTTAGGGTCGTTATGCTGTCCGCATTCTAAAGTAAGCGCATAACCGCCGTTAGCGCGCATATATTCAGTGGTGCCAATACCATAACGGGGATCGGTATTGAGCAAATGCGCACGTTCGCTTACCGCCGTGTTGCTGACGCGATGATGCACGCCACGCGCGTAGGTATCCAGCCAGCCATCGACAATACGGCTGGGGCCTAAGCGAACGGCGAGGGCTTCCTCTGCTGCTGCCAAGCTAAACGGCTCTAAATCACCGTTATTGTTTTCAGGCCCGAGCATGATAAATGGTTCACCTGCTGAGTGAAAAGAATGTAAATCCAGTAATACCTCGTGCGCTGCCAGCAAGGGGCAGAGGGCATTGGCAATGCGGTCTTCATAATCTATTGGGGATTCCGTAAGGCCAAGATTACGATTAAGATTACGGTCCCCTGCACGCTGTCCAAGTTGATAGGCGAGGGGATTGGTAATTGGCACGAAGGTTACCTGGCCTGCCTTGACCTCTAAGCGCCCTGCATCCAGTTCTGCCATCACCCGTTGTATCCCTTGTGTGCCGCAAATTTCATTACCATGCACCGCGCCTAATACAATTAACTTAATGCCTGGGTTAAGCCCCGTGTAGGTTATGGATTTTAAGGATTGTGGGCGTGTTGTGGTTTGTTGGTTCATACGCTATCTCAATTTTTAAAAGGGTGGGATATATTAACCGATGTGAAGTGATAAACTATTGTAAACGGTTTAGCAGGGTGATTTTTGATACCATTTCAAGTTTTAAGGCGTTACACCCCATTTTAAGCACACACCTTCGCATTTACACTATTTTCATGTCGATTATCCCAAACTGGCTCAAACAACCCTACGGTATCACCACCTTAAGCATCCTTGTGGCGTTATTTTTAAGTACGGTAGATAATTTGGCTTTTTTACGTGCCGCATTTGCGGTTGTAGATAAAACCACCACCATCGGCATGGATTTTAAAATAGCGCTGACGCTGTGCTTACCGGCTTTATTTAGTGTATTAATCTCAGTGTTTGGCTTTAAAGGGTTGTTTAAGCCGTTTGCGATAATAATATTGCTGAGTGCTTCGGTCATCAGTTATTTCATGGGGACTTATGGCGTCATTATTGATGCACCGATGATTCAGAATGCTGCGGAAACCGATACCAAAGAAGTGCTGGAGTTATTAAACGCTGGGATTGTCTGGCATGTGTTGTTGTTTGGCGTATTACCTGCTTATCTACTGTATCTTTGTCCGGTGCAGTATCAGCCCTTCACAAAAGAACTGTTGAGCCGCGCATTGGTAATCATGGTAGCGGCGGGTCTGTTGGGCGGGGTGATATTTAGTTATTACAAAGATTTTTCGCTCACCATGCGTGAAAATCGCGAGTTACGCTTTTTGATTAATCCGACTTATCCGATTTATGCGTTGTTTAAATATGTTAAGCAAGTTAATGCTGCTGAAGTGACCTTAACCGCTATCGGTATCGATGCCAAACAAATGTCGTTGGCGCAAAATAACGGTAAAAAAAATCTAGTGATAGTGGTAGTAGGTGAAACCGCACGGGCACAAAATTTTTCCCTTAACGGTTATACGCGCGAAACCAATCCTTTGTTAAGCAAACTGGACATTATTAATTTCCCGAACACCTATTCCTGCGGCACCGCTACCGCCGAATCGGTGCCGTGTATGTTCTCGGATTTTGGTAAAGAAGCCTATACCGTTACCAAAGCCAAACAACACGAAAATCTCTTGGATGTCTTAGTCCGCGCAGGCATTACCGTTATTTGGCGGGACAATAACTCTGGCTGTAAAGGTGTGTGTGATCGGGTGAAAACTGAAGCGCTGGAGAATTTGAAAATCCCAGATTTATGCAATAGCGAAGAATGCTTTGATGAAATATTGCTACAGGGCTTACAAGCGCAATTGGATCAACTGGGCCATGATGCCGTCATGGTGTTACATCAAAAAGGCAGCCACGGCCCTGCATATTACAAACGCCATCCAGCGCAATTTTCAAAATTCACCCCAGAATGTACTACCGGACAAGTGCAGGATTGCTCGCAAGCACAACTCACCAATGCTTATGACAATACCATTCTCTACAGCGATTATTTCTTGTCTAAAGTCATCGCTTTGTTGTCTAAAAATGCCGCCAACTTTAATACTGCGCTCTGGTATATGTCTGATCACGGCGAGTCTTTGGGCGAAAATGGCATTTATTTGCATGGCTTACCGTATTTTCTTGCACCCGATCAACAAATACATATTCCTTTTGTATTGTGGTTGTCACCGGAAATTCGTGAAAATATGAAAATAGATGCTGTGTGTCTAAAACAACGGAGTCAATTGCGCTATTCGCACGACAATCTTTTCCATTCGCTATTAGGGTTGATGAGGGTGCAAAGCACTGTTTATAAGCCGTCAGCGGATGTTTTGGCGGCGTGTAGGCAATGAACGTTTAAATGGTAGCGTCGTAATTGATACATTTGTGCGGCAATCACGCATCCGGCGGTCGTGTCGCAAAAACGCAGACCGCCTGATTTTTTGTAAAACGTTAGTTGGTTATTTTTAACAACCAACCGTTTTCTTCGGTGCAATTAGCCACTTTGCCTTTGATTTTAATATTAACTCTTGCGGCTGTTGAATGGAGGTCAGCCGGCAGTTTGCCAGTGACTAAAAAAAAATCATCCTTAATGGCGACGGTTGCTGCAACCGGTATTTTTTTGGCGGTTACCTCAATATCTTCAGGGAAATTAGCGCCAAAAACGATAGCAGAAAACTCTGAACCCGCCGCCACTTCAGATAAGGCCGCAGGTTTCATGTTGCGGATACCGACCTTTTGACAACCGGCACTACCTGAGCCGCTGCTTCCATGACCAGGAGGATGTTCAACAGTTAGGCCTATCTTGGGATAAGTTAACCAGAGACTTGTTAAAATGACCAACCTTATTGATTCTTTCAGCATTGTTTTTACTCCGTTATTTTTATTATAAGTACCAAGGAATTATTGATGCGGCAATCGTTAAAGCATTGCAAGCATCTAAGGTTATTAAGCAGTATTATTCAAGTGAATGATTCTACTGATCTCCGATACTATTTACCACGAAAATTAAAAAAAGCACGAAAAATGCCTGTTGAAGTTATGTAACAAGGAGCGAAAGACAATAAATTGCACGATTCATTCTTGCCAGCTTTGTTTACCTGCTTTGAAATGCACACGCAAGCAGTTTAAAAATACTTCTTGTTGAGCATTAACCAATGTGCGTTACCGTACTTACGCCCTCGCTGAAAATCATGGAAACGGAGCGATAGCGAAGTGATGATTTTTAGTCCCCGATAGCTGCACAGGGCCGGGTGTTGAGCCGGAGCAACGCGTAGGTGAAATACAGAGGCTTACCGATAGGCAGCGTCAACTATTGGCACGATGTCCCGATCCCCTTGCTGGGTCGGGACGATATTGTGCCAGGGGTATCGGGGCTTGCGGAGCAAAATAACTGTCGCGTAGTCTTTTGCCGCTTGCTTGGGCTGGGATGCCCAAAACAAGCTATCGCAAAAGTAGCGACTCTCCTTACCATCTTGGGTGTATGATTCCCATTTGTTTAAGCTTTCTCCAGACTTGGGCGCTGTCCCAGAGACGGTAATATTTTTTTTAGGAGCTAAGAAGTATGACGTCACTTTCTTTGCTACTTTGGATTGGTTCAGGAATCCTGCTGCAATTGGCTATTTATCTGGGTTTTGTGATTAGGAACCAATGGCTGAATTATAGAACCTTGCCCAGCAATCGGGAGGCGTTAACTAAAACTGGCAAGCAAGACAAGTTGGGGGTCTCTGAGGATTTGGCCGTTCCTGCTTGGTTGGGTTTCAGGACGTTCAGGGTAGACCGCAAAGTAATCGAAGATGCCAACCGATCCATTTGCTCGTTTTACCTCGTGGCGAAAGATGGGCAACCACTCCCGGCTTTTTTGCCAGGGCAATTTCTGATTTTCTGTCTCGATGTGCCAACCCCGACGGGCATTAACCAACAGCTCATCCGTTGTTATTCCTTATCTGATGCACCTCGACCCGATTGTTACCGCGTGTCGATTAAACAAACGCCATCGCCCCCAGGCATTAAAGTTCCTCCAGGATCTTCATCCCATTACTTTCATAAGCAAGTTGACGTTGGCAGCCTTTTACAGGTGCGCGCGCCTTCCGGGCATTTTCACCTTGACCGCACCGATATCCCCGTCGTATTAATAGGCGGTGGCATCGGCATTACGCCGATGCTCAGTATGTTGAATTGGTGTCTGTCCAATCAGACCGGACGTGAAGTCTGGCTTTTCTATGGCGTGCGTAACAGTCGTGAAGTGGTGCAAAAGCCGCATCTCGAAGCATTGGCGGTGTTGCATAAAAACTTTCATTTGTGGTTGTGTTTTAGTGCGCCTTTACCGGAAGATCTGGCTGGATGTGATTATCATTATCAGGGCCGTATAGATGTCAATTTATTGCGTAGCCACTTACCATCCAAGGCATATCAATTTTACATTTGCGGCCCAACCCCTATGCTGGAAAGCCTTGTTCCGGCACTGGAAGAGTGGGGCGTCTCCGATACGCATATCCATTTTGAAGCTTTCGGTCCGGCATCAATTAAACGCAAAATTGCTAAAGACGCTATGGCTGACTCGCCGAATGATCCAGTTGCTAAGGACATTCTGGTGAACTTTGCCAACTCGGATAAACAGTTGCAATGGCAAGCATCTGCTAACAGCCTGCTCGATTTTGCAGAAGCACACGGGATTACGGTTATTTCCGGCTGTCGGGCGGGGAGTTGTGGTAGTTGCCAGACAAACGTTTTGTCCGGCGAGGTGGTTTACTTGAATCCCCCGGATTACGATCCGGAACCCGGCACTTGCCTGCTTTGTGTTTGTTCACCCAAAACTAACCTAACGCTGGAGGCATAAATGACAACATCGCTTTGGCGCCAGCATATTCTTCCCTTTACTCTGGTGCTTGGTTTGCTAGCTGCCGCCACTCTGGCTGGGGATTATTTTTTGCATCAATTAAACTTGGTCTGGGTTGGGCGTTATTTGGGGATTCCTGGAACACTCCTCATCATGCTTTCGCTGATTTATTCCTTGCGCAAGCGCAAAGTCATAACATCAGGAAATCCAAAATCACTGCTGGCTTTTCATGAGTTCACTGCCTGGCTTGGTTCCTTGTTGGTGCTAATCCATGCCGGAATCCATTTTAATGCCATTTTGCCTTGGCTAGCGGTAGTGGCGATGGGGGTAAATGTGATTAGCGGCTTGGTAGGGAAACTGCTGCTGGATCGTTCGCGCCGTCATGTACAAGCTGAACGTGAAGACTTTCAGGTGCGTGGCTTGTCCCAGTCGGAAGTGGCGCAGGCCGTATTCTGGGATGCAGTGGCGCTAGATGCCATGACCAAATGGCGAAAAGTGCATATCCCCATTTTCATGGTTTTTGTAGTGCTGGCGCTCGGTCATATCATCAGCATCTTCCTGTTTTGGGGGTGGAGATGAACAAAATCCTCAAGATCGTTCTGAGCGCGAATGTAATCCTGATTGCTCTCTTGGTTTTTATTTATCCGCATCTGATGGTGGCACCGGGCAAGCTGATTGTCGGGCATGAGCAATTGACCACTGATTGTTTCGCTTGTCACGCACCCCTCAAAGGAGCCGCTTCGGAACGGTGCATCGTCTGTCATAAACCAGTCGAGATCGGTCGTTTGACCACCAGGGGACAACTCATCACCCAGCCGCAAAGCCCGATACCGTTCCACCAAAAGCTGATTAGTCAGGACTGTGTAGCTTGCCACAGCGATCATGCCGGTGTGCAGCGTTTTCAATCAGAACATTTTAAGCATGACTTACTCCCAAAAACGTTGCGTGACGTTTGTCAAGATTGCCATAGGTCGCCCAACGATTCATTACACCAGCAGCTTGCCGGAAATTGCAGGCAGTGCCACACGCAGGAAAAATGGCGGCCAACGAGCTTCGATCACGCCAAATATTTTGTGCTGGACGGTGATCACAACACCCGCTGTGTGACCTGTCATGTGGGCAACGACTACAGCCGTTATACTTGCTATGGTTGCCACGAACACACGCCAGCAAACATTCGCAGTGAGCATGCCGAGGAAGGCATCGGTAATGTTGAGCATTGCGTTGCGTGTCACCGCAGTGCGAATGAGCATGAGATTCGTGGCAGGGGAAGAAACGGCGAAGATGAGGAAAGAACTGATGATTAGATTGAGAATGTTAAGTACTTAAACATAAGTTTTCAGGTATAACCGTCCAGGCTTAACCGTTCATCATTCGCTGAAAATCATGGAAACGGAGCGATAGCGAAGTGATGATTTTTAGTCCCCGATAGCTGCACAGGGCCGGGTGTTGAGCCGGAGCAACGCGTAGGTGAAATACAGAGGCTTACCGATAGGCAGCGTCAACTATTGGCACGATGTCCCGATCCCCTTGCTGGGTCGGGACGATATTGTGCCAGGGGTATCGGGGCTTGCGGAGCAAAATAACTGTCGCGTAGTCTTTTGCCGCTTGCTTGGGCTGGGATGCCCAAAACAAGCTATCGCAAAAGTAGCGACTCTCCTTCGACAAACTCATCCCGAACGGCTTAAACTCGTTCCTAACTTACAACAGGCACCCGATTTAGCCTAGTTACTTATATAGAAATTTAATCACAGACTGCTGAAAACGCTAAACTATAAAATGATTCCTGATTAGCAAGATGTTTCAGCTAACGTCAAAAAAACCGTCATTCCGGCAGGGAAGCCGGAATCCAGAGCCAGGGACGGTGCAATCCAGATACATTGCGCTCGACTTAAGCGCTATGCCAAGTCATACATGCACATCCATGTGGCTGGATACTGGCATCCCTGCCAGTATGACGGTGTTGGCTGAAGCACCTGGCTAATCAGATGAATGATTAGCTTTTTCGTTTAATGTGACCACAGGATTTTATGAATAATTTGCCCGATAAACCACCCATGCGCGTGCTTATTCCCCTGATATTATTGGCAGGCCTGCTGTTGCTTAGCTTTATGGTATTGCGTGGGTTTTTGCTTTCCCTTATCTGGGCGTTCATTATCACCTATGTGGCATGGCCGCTTTACTTGAAACTGCGGCATCAGCTTAAAGACAAAGCCACTCTCAGTGCCGCCTTGATGACTGCGATGATCGCGATGGGTATTGTATTGACGGTTTTTTGGTTGGCCGCCATGTTACAAGCGGAAATCGCCATTGCTTATCAAACCTTGGTTGATAACGTAGCTAGTGGACCTTTTCGGCTGCCTGAGGCTATCCATAGAATTCCTTGGTTGAATAACTATTTGCAACCGTGGATAGATAGGCTCAACAGTGATCAGGCAGGTGTAGCTGTGCAATTTGTTAATTGGGCAAAGCAATGGTTGGGACAATTTGCCGAATTTCTGGGGGGTATCGGTCGATATGTGCTGAATCTCGGGGTTATTTTAGTGGCAGTGTTTTTTTGTTTTCGGGATGGTGAAGAGGCGATCAGGCAATTACGGTTGGGCTTAATCCATTTTCTCGGCAAATACCAAGAGGTTTACCTGCAAGCCGCCGGTGACACCACACGCGCGGTGGTTTATGGGCTGGTGCTGGCGGCATTGGGGCAGGGCGTGTTGGCTGGGGTTGGTTATGCCGTAGCTGGGGTCAAAGCGCCAGTGCTGTTTGGCGCAATCACCGCTCTGTTGGCCTTGATTCCGATGGGCGCAACCTTAGTGTGGTTGCCGATTGGCACCACGCTGTTACTTTCCGACCAGACTTGGTCAGGGATTGGGTTATTACTGTGGGGCTTTTTGGCAATTAGCACCGTGGACAATGTAATTCGCCCCATCGTCATCAGCGGTGCCAGCCGCGTGCCATTTTTGGTGGTGCTATTCGGGGTACTGGGCGGATTGACGGCGTTCGGGGCAGTGGGGCTGTTTTTGGGGCCGGTGATTTTGTCGGTATTATTGTCGGTGTGGCAAGCGTGGATCAAGCAACAACCGCCGGAAGTGGTGACAGGAGCTTTAGCGGCAAATACCGCATCCTTAACAGATTGGCACACCTTGTCTGCCGAGCAAGTTTTGAAAGATCAAACGGTTGAAGCTGCTGTGGGCTTAAGCCAAACCGAGGCCGCAGCACGTCTTAAACGCTATGGCGCAAACCAGCTTGCGGAAAAGCCACCGCGCCCCGCTTGGCATTTATTGCTGGCGCAGTTCAAAAGCTTCCTGATCGTTGTGTTGCTGATCGCCGCCAGTGTCGCGGCACTCATCGGCGACTTGACCGATGGCGTTGTGATCTTGGGAGTGGTAGTTATTAATGCCTGCTTGGGCTTTTATCAAGAGTTTCAGGCCGAAAAATCGCTGGCAGCATTAAAAAAAATGCTGGCGTTAAAGGCCACGGTGCGACGCGACGGCAACACCCAAGAAGTGCCTGCCGAGCAACTGGTGCCGGGCGATATGGTCATTTTGGAAGCGGGCAACAAGATTCCGGCGGATGGGCGCATCATCATGGCGAACGCGCTGGAAGTCGATGAATCGTCCTTGACCGGTGAATCCGTGCCTGTCGCCAAACAAGAGGCAGCCCTGACAGATATTGCTGCGCCATTAGCGGAACGCTCCAATATGCTGTATCTGAACAATGCCATCACCCGAGGACGCGCCGAAATGGTGGTGACTGCCACCGGCATGAAAACTGAAATAGGCCGCTTGGCAACGCTGCTGGCACAGGCGGAAGACGGCGCTACGCCCTTGCAAATACAACTGGACAGTTTGGGCAAGCGGCTGGCCTTGATTGCAGTGGCGGTGGTCGTGGTGTTGTTTATCGGTGCTATCTGGCGGGGTGAACCGCTGATTGATACGGCATTCACTGCCATTGCCCTCGCGGTGGCGGCGATCCCCGAAGGCTTGCCGGCGGTGGTAACGGTTACGCTGGCACTGGGGATGCACCGCATGGCTAAGCAACACGCCATCGTCAAACGTCTGGCGGCGGTTGAAACCTTGGGCTGCACCACGGTAATCTGCACCGACAAGACCGGCACCTTGACGGTCAACCAAATGACCGCGCGAGCGCTTTTCTACCAAGGTCAAAACTATACGGTCAGTGGCGAAGGCTATGCGCCAGCCGGAGAGATTTTGCCTACTACAGCAAACAGCGCACCCACTGATTTGGCAGAAATGTTGTTGCCGCTGGCGATGTGCAATAACAGCCAGTTGCAAGGGGAACAAGTGCTGGGTGACCCGATGGAAAGCGCTTTACTGGTGTTAGCCGGAAAAGGGGGCATTGATCTGGAAGAGGCAAGCACAAAACTGCCGCGCATTGCTGAAATTCCCTTTGACGCCGAACATAAGTTTATGGCGACCTTCCACACTCAAGGCGATGCCATCAAGGTGTTTATCAAAGGCGCGCCGGAAGTTTTGCTGAAACTGTGCCAGTCGGTGCTGGAAGCAAACGGACAAACGGCTGCTATTCAACCAGCCGTTATTTTGCAACAAAATGAAGCGATGGCAGAGACTGGATTACGGGTGCTGGGTGTCGCGGTCACTACCCTTAACTTAGGCGCAGTAGGCAAATCGCTAAACCAGAACGATCTGTTCCAATATATCCATAGCCTGACTTTTGTTGCCTTGGTGGGGCTGATGGATCCGCCCAGGGCGGAAGTTCGCGAGGCGATTGGCCTTTGCCAAAAAGCCGGTATCGCGGTCAAGATGATTACTGGCGATCAACCCGTTACCGCCGCCGCGATAGCCAAAGAGCTGGGCTGATTGGGTGAAGTGCTGGCAGGCACGGAACTCGCCACGCTGGATGATACTGCATTGGCTGCACGGATTAATGCGATTGGGGTTTTTGCCCGTACCGCACCAGAGCAGAAAGTCCGCATCGTCAATGCCTTGAAAATCGACGGGCATATTGTCGCGATGACCGGCGATGGCGTTAACGATGCACCTGCGCTGAAGAGCGCCGATATCGGTATTGCGATGGGCAACAGCGGCACGGATGTGGCTAAAGAGGCCGCCACCATGATCTTGACCGATGACAATTTTGCGACCATCGTCAAGGCTATCAAGGAAGGGCGGTGCATTTACGATAATATGATCAAATTCATCCGTTTTCAATTGTCCACCAATATCGGTGCTATTTTGACCGTGGCTACTGCGCCGTTGTTCGGGATGCCTGTTCCCTTTACGGCGGTGCAATTGTTGTGGATCAACATTATCATGGACGGCCCTCCCGCCATGTCGCTGGGCGTTGATCCCTGCCGCAGCGATAGCATGACCGAAGCGCCGCGCGACCCAGCAGCCCGTATCCTGTCCCTGCGGCGTTTTGGCAACCTATTTACTTATGGCTTGACGATGGCAGTGGGTACGCTGCTGATTTTGTCTTATGGCTTACAGACCGGTACGCCTGCCCATGCCACCACTTTGGCGTTTAATACCTTTGTATTGTTTCAGGTGTTTAATGTGTTTAATGCCCGCTCTGAACACGGCAGTGCCTTTAATAAGCATTTTTTCCGCAATAAACTGTTATGGCTGGCGCTTTTCGGCGTTTTGGGCTTGCAGGTTATGGTCATTCATTGGCCGCCTGCTGAAGTGCTGTTTCGGACGGCGGCCTTAACAGCGCAGGATTGGCTACTGACTATCAGTGTTGCTGCGTCTATCATCGTGCTGGAAGAGTTGCGTAAGTTATTATTTGGGCAATCTAAAGCTTTGTTATAGCCCATAAGTATCTACACAAGTTTCAAACCACGTCATTCCGGCAGGGATGCCGGAATCCAGAGCCAAGGATGGTAATATTGTGGAACATAAGCGCTTGATTTATGCTCTGTGCTGCACCATAGATTCACATCCATGTGACTGGATTCCGTCATCCCTGCCGGAATGACGGAGAACTTCACTTGTGTAGATACCTATGGTTATAGCCTTAAAAATCTCTATTGTTTATAAAAAACCTCATCTATGTGCGTTGCCGCACTGATCCTGATTAATCTTGTCGGTATTATCGACTCAAGCGTTGGGAAAACTTTTCCATGCTTAAGTGTTACGGCGTTATGGCCGTGGCTAAATAAATTATCAGGAGAAACCCATGAACAAAGATCAAATCAAAGGTAAAGTCGAAGAGGTTAAGGGCAAAATTAAGGAAGCTGCTGGTGTGGTAATGGATGACAAGGGTATGGAAACAGAAGGCAACCTTCAAAAAAACGTCGGCAAAATTCAAAAGGGTTTAGGTGATCTTAAAGAAGATCTTAAGGGTAACAAATAAAACCAATATTGCTGAGCCGTGAGACTGAGACTAAATAAGCCTGTTGCACGGGAATACACACAAAACTTTTAAAGGAAATGAACATGAAACGTATTAGCTTAATAGCAGCCATATTACTGACTTTTACTGCATTTGGCGTTTATGCCGAAGACAGCACGGACAACACCAATCTGAACAAAGATCAGGTAAATGGTCGAGTTGAAGAAGGCAAGGGCAAAGTGAAGGAAGTCACTGGCAAAGTCATCGGCGACAAAAAAATGGAAGTGGAGGGCAATGTCCAAAAAAATGTCGGCAAAGTGCAGAAAGGCATGGGCGACATGAAGCAAGACCTTAAAGAAGATAAATAAGCCTAACATTGTTGAATCTTATAGACAAGTCAAATGGATGAGCCTGCTTGACGCCGGTAATGCGATAACTGAAAAGTGGTTTGTTTTAATATTGCCAGAGACGGCGGGTTAATAACCCGCCTTTTTTATGCTTAAAATATAGCGGGCTTAATGGGTAAAAAAAAAGGGTAAAGCATTATTGATGTTACCCCCTCTCCCTGAGGGCGATCGAGCAAAATGTCGCTTTATGTGGTCAGTTAAGTATTTAAGCTTAAGTTTTCAAGTATAACGGCTCAGGCTTAGCCGTTCGCCCTCGACTGCATGGATGTAGAAGGTAGGAGGTAGGGCGGCGCAGGAGCAGTTGCCGAGAGCTTGTCGAAGGGTGGACGGTTAAGCCGATCATGGTTCGACAGGAGGCTTACCACGAACGGCTTAATCGCTTTTCTGACTTTAAATAAATGCCCGAAAACTTTAGCCTGGCTACTTAGCTATAGTTTAAAATCCGGTTGGTTCATGGTGCGCTTCGCCGTTAAGTTCATGTCGAACCTGCGAAACTGTGTCATAAACCGTTTTGCGTACGCGGTTAATGCCGCCCAGCGGTTGATGTTCTGGCATGGCGTGCCAAGGCGTAAAGGAAAGGTTTTCGCAAAACGCCAGTTGCTCTGGTGCGGTAAACGTCTGCGCGGGAATGGTGATTTTTGCCACGCGGATGAAGGGTGAATCTTCTTCGCGCCATTCAAGCGTGGGATCTTCAAGGGGCATTTCGGCAACAACCCTTTGTAGCTGCACCATAAAATCAAAACACGCTTCACCTTGGGTGAGCTGCTTTTGCATATTGTCGCGCAGGAAATTGGGGGCAGTCGTTTCACTGTATTGGGATGCCGCACTACACGGGTGGGCAGAAAATTTCATCGCCGTGTCACCTAAGCGATACGGGGTCATGCTCCAGTATTGTGCGTCTAACGGATTGGCAACAGTCTTGTTCTTAATCGCGTTGACGATGCCCAATTCGTGTAGGCGGAAATCAAACGGATTAAAACTGGGGAAAAAGAATTTGAGCGGGCTGTCTGTTGCTAATGCCTTTTGGAATTCAACATAGTCGGCGGCGTTGCGTACAAAAAACACGGGATGGTTAATCATCACCCAGTCCTGCGTGCCCGACTTGCTGTGTTCAACACCTTTAAGCTTAATCGCCATCCCGCGCGCATCGCCTTCCGTATCGTCCTGTATTTTTCCCGAGCCATTGGAGTAACGAATCCAAGCGAGAAAAGTACGTGGCTCTTTAAAAATGCCAAATTTAACTTCATCGGGTAATTGGGGGAGGACACGAAACTCCGCTTTCACACAGCCGTGCGCTTTGGCGTGAGCATCTCTGTGCGCCTTGCCATGCTTGGCTTCGGCGCGAACACCATCTTCTATTAAGCGCACGATTTGCTGGGTCGCGGCATCCTCACCCGCAGGAACATCCTCGATGGTAGATGCCCATGTGGGCAGGGCAGATATGAGTGCCAGGCTTAATGGCAGGATTTTATTTAACATGGTTATGGACTCCTGAAATAGACGGGGTAAGTGACTGTAATTAAACCATCCGCTGCTGTCGGTACGTTATCGCACATAAACTGGCTATGCCGCTCATTATGTCGCATTCCATCAAAAAACTATTCATTAATGTACGTTGCCGCACAGACCGCGTTAAAGCCTTGCGCGTATCATTCCAACTGAGCGATTGGAGACCTTTTTCCAAACGCTAAAACTGTCATCATTATCAGGAGTTACCCATGAACAAAGATCAAATAAAAGGTCGCGTCGAAGAAATAAAAGGCAAAGTCAAGGAAGTTGCTGGCGATGTGGTTGACGATAAAAAAATGGAAGCAGCAGGCAAGCTTCAAAAAGACGCGGGCAGGATTCAGGCGGTGGTCGGTGATTTTAAGGAGAATTTAAAAGACAACGTCAATAAAGAACTTAAGAAAGAAGTTAACAAAGACGCGTAAAACAGGTTGTGTTGTGCCATGTGGCTAAAGTTCAGGAACGTTAGCTGTGTGGTCGCGACAAAAAGACAGGGGACGTATAAATTTATATGCCCCCACATTGCTATCGTCGTCAATTGACGGCCACTGACGGAGCGACACTCATGCTTGAAACACTAGCGCTGGTTCTCATTATTCTTTGGGTATTGGGTTTGGTTTCCTCGTACACGATGGGCGGATTTATTCACATTCTTTTGGTGGTCGCGGTTATCGTGGTCATCTTGCGGGTTATTCAGGGTAGACGGGTGCTTTAGCATCGGTGAACTTGACAGTGTAGGGCGCGTTTACACACCGCTTTGTGGTGCATGCAGCGCGGTCTATTTAGCGCCAACTCATACGCCCATGTTGCGCCTGATGATTTGGTGTTCATCATCGTGGGCTGTATGACTGAAGCGTCTAGCCTAGGCTCGATGATCACGCCTGCGGTACTTAACACCAAGAAAACCGGCGGGGCTTGGGACTTATGGGAAGACATTGCCACAGGTCGGCCAGGATTTGGGCATCCGGCGGTATTTGCCGATCATATTGACCAGACCAAATGGATGTCATTTACGGTCACGCTGGATGATCCCACGTTTTTTCAGTTTATCGAAAACTTTACCGGCAATGAAGCGGGTACAGGTGGCATGTTCACCTTGATTGACTCAAACTGGTTCATGAGCATGGTATTGGCGCACCAGCCGCATTTCATTAACCAACCTGAGAACATTTTCGTGTTTTGGGGCTATGGTCTTTTCCCAGACAGAGCTGGTAATTTCGTCAAGAAACCCATGGCAGAATGTACGGGTGAAGAGATTCTGGTTGAGCTGTTCCAACACCTCAAACTGGGCGACAAAACCGACACGGTGATGGCGGCGGCTAATTGCATTCCGTGCATGATGCCGTTCATCACCAGCCAATTTATGCCCAGAGTCAAAGGCGACCGCCCTGAGGTTGTGCCAGAGGGTGCGAAGAATTTTGCGTTTATCGGGCAGTTCTGCGAAATCCCCGATGATGTGGTGTCCACCGTGGAATATTCAATCCGGTCAGCGCTGATGGCCGTCTACACGCTGCTGGAGATTGAAACCGAGATCCCGCCGGTATTTAAGGGGCAGCATGATGTGGGTGTGCTTTTCGATGCGCTTAAAACCATGCACCGTTAGCCGTGGGTGTGTTAGGCATTAGCAATGTTAAGTCATTGCCAGAAAGATTTTCACGCCGAAGCGTGGGAAAGATAGCAAAGGTCATAAAGCAGCCGACTAAACCATCAGGTTTAGAAACCAAGCTGTTCCAATATTGGATATGTTTTTTTAATAGAATAGGTATTTTTATGAATAAGTTAATAGGCAGTATCGTTCTGGGCGCAAGTCTCTTTATTCCAACCCTTGCTGGGGCTGCCACGTTTACCTTAGGAAGTTTTCCGGGCGCCACAGGCTTCAGTGATGCAGATCTAAATACGGGTTCCGTACCGCCGAGAAATCAACTACCGGCCAATGGGCCTTTTTCTGATGATTGGAACTTTACCGTGGGCCCTAATTCCGGCGGGGCCGCAAATGTCACCATCACAGGCATCGGTAGTCTAAACCTGTCTGACCTGAATGCCGTTATCTTGGGGGCTGGTAATTTTAGCCTGTTGTTTTCTAACGTCAATAATCAACTTTTAGGGTTGAATTTTGGGGCGCTTGATCCCGGCAATTATACGTTACAGGTTACGGGTAATACTTTTGGGTCTACGACTGATTCCCATAGTTATAGTGGAAACCTGAGTATCAGCAATGGTGTAGCCGCTGTGCCTGTACCAGGGGCTGTTTGGTTGTTTGGTTCTGCAATAGTAGGGTTGATCGGTATATCAAAACGCAAAAAAGGTTAAACTTGACTCAGATTGTAAAAGCACGCTGAAAAGTGACTTTGGAATGTCAGGGAATGCTACGGTAGACCCTGACTAACCAAACAAACGTTGGCAGCTTCAGTAATGATAACGGCATTGGGCAATGATGAGGGCATCAGCGGTGGCCTTGTAAACAATTCGATGTTCGCGGTCGATACGGCGAGACCAGTAGCCTGTCCAATTATGCCGTAAGGGTTCAGGGTCGCCTACGCCTGAAAACGGATCCGTTAGCATATCGGCAATTAGCAAGTTGATGCGATTTACTACTTTTTTTTCAGTTGCTTGCCAATACAGATAGTCTTCCTAAGCGGTTTCTGTCCACGATAAAATCATTGCTCAATAAGTGGATGCTGAACTGTTTTACCCGCTTCAATGTCAGCGATGGCTTGGTTTAAACGCGCCGCATTTTTGGGGCTTGCCATCAGGTACGCAGTTGCTTCATAAGATTTAAAATCTTCTAAAGAAATAATGACCGCGGGCTTGCCATTTTGACGGGTAACCATGATAGGTACATGGTCATCATTGACCTTGTCTAAGGTGGTGGCCAAATGGCTGCGAAAATTAGAATAACTGATGGTGTCCATAATTAAGTTTTTTGCTGTTCAGGTACTTATTATCGTACTTAAAATAAATGTGTGTGCAAAGGAATTAAACAATGCTACGCATGAACCCACCGATTAATCTTTAGGCCCTATCGTTTCAGTCACATCCTTACCAATCCCACAGTAGCCGGTGAAGCGATATACGGTGATTTGACGCCATAAATTATTTTTGAGGAAGCACCTGATGAAATTGGGCTACCCATTTAAGGCGGGACAAGGCGCACCGTTCGTCCTGAGTTTGTCGAAGGATGAGCGGAAAAAATCACAAGCTTAGGTTACTACCCACCGTAGTTCACATAGAGCCAAGTTTAGTTATGCCTCAAGGGTGGGATGATTTTTTTCCATAAGGTTTCCCCTGTAATTGTGTGGTAGGATGTTTTTTACCATATTTGGCTTCTATCCGCTTTGGCAGTGTGTATTCCCATTCATTAGAAGTGTTAAGGATTTGGTTAAAAATAACTTCTTGATTTGTGAATGTTCTTGCTGGGTAGCCGCTCAGTTCCCCTCTTCGAAAAAGAGGGGTTAGGGGAGATTTATTAGATATCGCCCCCTCGCTTTGCTCTCCCCCTCGATTCCCCTTTTTCAAAGGGCGAAGTTATTTTTGACGGAATCCTAAGTAATCAAGCATAAGTTTTCGAGTATAACGGTGCAGTCGAGGACGAACGGATCATCCCCTTGCCTATCTTAGAAAAATACCCGAAAACTTTAGTCTAGTTACTTATGCACTTAATGATACGAATTCACCTTTTATCAAAATAATGGATCAGTTTCTGTTGGTGGCCGTAAAATAAGACAACATTTAGCTATAAATGGCTAAAGAATAAGGTTAGATTGTGTGAGCGATTTAGTGGCATATTAATGATCAAAGATTAGGTGCGCCTAACCCGCCCTATTCCCCGGTTTACTTTCAGAAATAAAGCAACACATACTTCAAACGACGTATTTTCCAATTTATCGTCGTCCCATTTTGCCTGACCCATTGCCATTATGCAGACAATTCTACCCGCCACAGATTTTACGACCCTAGGCTTATCCGTTTCGTTATTAACAGCCATTCAACAACGGGGTTATAGCCAACCAACTCCGATTCAGTTACAAGCCATTCCGGTTATCTTGGCGGGACAGGATTTGCGGGCTAAAGCCCAAACGGGTTCGGGTAAAACTGCTGCTTTTGGATTGCCCTTGCTGCAAAAAATCTTGCAACAGCGGGAGAGGCCTAAGTCAGTTTTAACCGGCAATCAAATCGGTGTGCTTATCTTGGCGCCTACCCGTGAACTGGCGCTGCAAATTGCTGCGGCGCTTACTGAGTATGCGCAGGCGATTTCGCCGCAGGTTAAAATTCTCAGTGTCTTTGGCGGCGTCAATATCACCCCGCAAATGTTGGCCTTGCGTGGTGGTGCCGATATACTGGTCGCAACCCCAGGGCGATTGCTGGATTTAGTGGCGCACAATGCGGTTAAGTTTACAGATTTAAAGACCGTCGTGTTAGATGAAGCAGATCGCTTGCTGCAATTGGGTTTTAGCGAAGAATTGGCGAAAATTCTCAGCTTGTTACCTAAAAAACGCCAAAATCTGCTATTTTCCGCCACTTTCCCGCCCGACTTAGATGCGTTTATTACACAATTATTGGTGCAACCAGTACATATTAATTGTGTCATAGAGGCAGAAGTACTGATTATGCAACGGGTAATTAGCGTAATACCGGAAGCTAAAAACGCGTTGTTAGCGCATTTAATTAACGCGGGAGAACTACAGCAAGTATTGGTGTTTGCGAATGCGAAAAATACCTGCAATCGCTTGGTGCTAAAACTGGCTAAAACCGGGATTAACGCGGTGGCCTTGCATGGCGATAAAACCCAGGCGGCGCGCATCCGCGCTTTAAATGATTTTAAACAAGGCAAGTATCAGGTTTTGATCGCCACCGATTTGGCTGCGAGAGGCCTTGATATTGAACAACTGCCGATGGTTATTAACTTTGATTTGCCCCGCTCACCAACTGATTACCTGCATCGTATTGGCAGAACCGGACGCGCAGGCCAAAGCGGCCTGGCGATTTCGCTGTTATGTGCAGAAGAGGAAGCGCATTTTCGGGTCATTGAAAAACGTATGAAAATACGCTTGGTGCGTGAGAGTATTGCCCATTAAGCAGGGGTTTTGGGTTAAAATTGCGCTCCTCAGTGTTTGTAATCAACCTTAAGATGAATATTATTGCGATCTATCCGGGTACTTTCGACCCGGTCACCAATGGGCATTTGGATTTAATTGCCAGAGCCGCCAAAATTTATAATGAGGTTATTGTGGCAATTGCTGAAAATAAAGGCAAAACGCCGTTGTTTTCGTTAAGCGAACGTGTCGCGTTGGTGGAAGCGACAACACACGATTTTACTAATGTTCGGGTCATCGGTTTTGATAATTTATTGGTCGATTGTGCCAAGCAACAAGGCGCAAACGTTATTCTGCGCGGTTTGCGTGCGGTTTCGGATTTTGAATACGAATTTCAATTAGCTGGAATGAATCGACGTTTATCGCCGGAATTAGAAACCATGTTTTTAACGCCCGCCGAACAATATGAATTTATTTCGTCCAGTATGATCAGGGAAATTGCCCGCTTAAAAGGCGATGTCGGCATTTTTGTCCCGGATATTGTGCATCAGCAGTTAATTGCTAAATTTAGCCAGGAGTAACCATGTCGCTTATTATTGAAGATGAATGTATTAATTGTGACGTATGTGAACCCGAATGCCCCAACGGCGCGATTTCTCAGGGTGAAGATATTTATATTATTGACCCTAATCTTTGTACCGAATGCGTGGGTCACTTTGGGCAGCCACAGTGTATTGAAGTGTGTCCGGTAGACTGCATTACTAAAGATCCTGTACACGTTGAAGCGCATGAAAGTTTGTATGAAAAATATTTAAAATTAAGCGGACAAAAGTCGTCCGTCATTTGATAAAAATAATGCACTCATTTGCAGTTCCCTTCGTTTTCTAAGCGAGCGGGGCTGAATGAGTACAAAATAATTCCTGATTATAAAGATGCTTCAGCCAACACCGTCATACTGGCAGGGATGCCAGTATCCAGTCACACGGATGTGAATGTATGACTTGGCATAGGGCTTAAATCGAGCGTAATGTATCTGGATTTTACCGTCCCTGGTTCTGGATTCCGGCTTCCCTGCCGGAATGACGGTTTTTTTACGTTAGCTGAAGCATCTTGCTAATCAGGAAATAATTTATCGGCTATACTTTTTGTTGACGCAGGTGCGTGATTCTAATAATTAAAACAGCTTAAAAGCCCAGTGCCTAGCGGCACGCCCTTAGATAATTAACAGCGGGGACTCAACAATGATTAAAAGTAATACTAAACTTGAAGGTGCGGATAGACGACGTTTTTTTCGTATAGATGATGACATTAATCTCTATTACAACGTGATTGATGCCAAATTGGTGAATCATGCCAGTCATATTAAGCCCAATATATTAGGCAGTTGTTCGTTGTCCAAGGCATTGGATATGCTGACGCAAGAAGCTAAAAGCACGCTACGCAGGATTGAAACCAAAGAACCTGAAATTGCAGAATATTTTAAGGTGTTAAATAATAAAATGGACTTAATTGCGCAAGCGATCATGCTGCAGATGTCTGATTTTGTAGAACAGAAAACCAGAAATGTGAACTTAAGTGCCTCTGGATTGGCTTTTGATAACGATGCAGCGCTCAATCTCAATGATTATTTAGAAATTAATATGGTGCTGAGTTCTTTGGCGGCGGTTATTGTGCTGCATGCGAAAGTCGTGTATTGCAAACCCAATACCGATCTTCAACCCGGTAAGCTGCCGTATTTGATCGGTGTGGATTATGTGAATATCCAAGAGCAGGATCGGGAAGCCCTTATCCAGCATATTGTGCGGAGGCAAATGCAACAAATTCGAGAAAGTAAAGAAGCCGTACAATCCGGCACATCGCATTGATATTTAATGATTACCTTCGCTGATGGATTTTTCAGATAAGCAACGACAGTTATTACGCTTATTAGCAGACGGACAGTTTCATTCCGGTTCCGCGTTAGCGGTGCAGTTGGGGATTAGCCGTTCTGCGGTCTGGAAACACACGCAAAGTTTCAGTGCGTTAGGGTTGGAGGTAATGGCGATCAGCGGCAAAGGCTATCGTCTGGAAGCGCCGCTGAGCCTGTTAGCGGTCGATGCGCTTAAGGCTGAATTGACGCCTTTCACCCAAAGCAAGCTCGGCGCTGTGGAGATTTTTGAGCAGTGTGATTCTACCAACAATTATTTAATGTCCGAGGCTCGCCAGGGCAGGGTGGCAAGTAAAGTCTGTCTTGCTGAATATCAAGCAGCCGGAAAGGGCAGGCGCGGACGACAGTGGGTTGCACCCTTTGGTCAAAATATCATGTTATCGATTCTCTGGCGTTTTGAACTGGGTACTTCAGCCATTGCGGGCTTGAGTTTAGCCATCGGTGTTGCGGTTATTCGGGCTTTAAACAAGCAAGGCATAGCTGGGGTTGGCTTAAAGTGGCCTAATGATATTTTTTGGCAAGACAGAAAGTTGGGCGGCATCTTAATTGAAGTCGTCGGTGAAACCAGTGGTCCGTGTGCGGTGGTGGTGGGGTTGGGGTTGAATGGGTTTTTACCGGCTAAAGCGGCAGGGGACATCAACCAAGCCTGGGTGGATTTAAGACAGATCACTGGGCAAACCACCTTGAACCGTAATCACTTAAGCGCCGCCTTATTAAATGCCCTGATTCCGGTGTTGGCAGAATTTGAACACACCGCGTTGCTGGATTATCTGCAAGAATGGCGAGGCTACGATTGTATGTTGAATAAAACCGTAACCGTCTTGCTGCATAATCAAACCCTTAGTGGTATGGTTAAAGGCATTAACGATCAGGGCTTGTTGTTGTTACAAGACCCGCAGGACAAGCTACAAGCGTTTGCCTCCGGTGAAATCAGCTTTAATACCCAGCCAACATGAAGCTATTGGTGGATATTGGTAACACCCGTTTAAAATGGGCGCTTGCTGATGCAAGCGTATTGACGGTAGCTGAGCCGCTTGTGCATCAAACGGCGACCTTTAAACAAAACTTATTGCAGCGATGGTGGATGTTGCCGCAACCGCCTGTGCAACTGGCAATTAGCTGTGTCAGTCATGCTGGACTGCTGCAACAGGTTATATTGCTGACCCGTGAGCTGTGGCCCACTGTTGAGATTGTAATACCTAAGGCACAAGCCCATGCACTGGGCGTAACCAATGCCTATTTAGAACCTGAAAAGCTCGGTATAGATCGCTGGTTGGCGTTGTTAGCGGTCAGGCAGCTTTGTCAACAAGCCGCTTGTGTGGTTGATTGTGGTACCGCGATAACCGTTGATTTTGTCAATAGCCAAGGGCAACATTTGGGCGGCGTTATCAGCCCTGGCTTGACGCTCATGAAACAGGCATTAGCCAATGGCACGGAACAGCTCCCCTATACGGAACAGGCTTATAAAACTGCATTGGCAACACATACCGCAGCGGCTATCCATAGCGGTATCCTCTATGCGGCGGTCGGGTTAATTGAAAAAAGTCTGCAACGTCAACAGGCGGGATTTAAAGTTTTTTTGACAGGGGGCGATGCTGCGGTTATTGCGGCAGAGTTAGCAGTTGAGGCCACTATTTATGATGATTTGGTGTTGCGTGGCTTATTGGCTGTAGTCAATGCGGGTGTTAAGTAAATAAGCTAAAGTTTTCGGGTATTTTTTCTAAGCTAAAAAAGTGGTTAATCCGTTCGTGGTGAGCCTGTCGAACCATGAACGGATTAACCGCCCACCCTTCGACAGGCTCTCGGCAACTGCTTCTGCGCTGCCCTACCTCCTGCATCCATGCAGCTCGCGTAGGGGGCATTAGCGATAGCGTAATGCACCACAGTTATTTGGCAATCCCATACGGCGGAATACGCTGTCGCTATTCCGCCCTACACGACTGGCATCCCTGCCAGTATGACGGGGCTTACTGAGGCTTATGGCTAATCAGGAAGTTTTTTTTAACCGCACAGGGTAGGGCGCAGCAGTGAACCTTTCAGCGTATTGCATAGATCGACCTATAGCGACCACGCTTTTAACCTTAGGGCTGGCATTGGCGGGATTGCTGGCGTTTTTTCAATTGCCGGTGGCACCGCTACCGCAAATTGATTTTCCGACCATTTCCGTGCAAGCTAGCTTACCCGGTGCCAGTCCTGAAAATATGGCGGCCACCGTAGCAACGCCTTTGGAACGGGCGCTGGGGACCATTGCCGGGGTTACAGAAATGACTTCCTCCAGTTCCTTTGGTGCCACCAGTATTACCTTGCAGTTTGATCTGGCACGGGATATTGACGGTGCCGCACGGGATGTACAAGCGGCAATTAATGCCGCCAGCAGTCTTTTACCGTCCAATCTCCCCAGTCGTCCCCGTTATCGTAAAGTGAACCCCGCTGATACACCCATCATGATTCTGGCGTTGACATCGCCAACTTTATCGCGGGTACAGCTTTACGATGCGGCGGCGACGATACTGGCACAAAAAATCGCGCAAATTGAGGGCGTTGGGCAGGTAACTGTCGCGGGTAGTTCCTTGCCTGCGGTAAGGATAGAGCTGAATCCAACAGCCTTAGCACGTTATGGTATTAGCTTGGCAGAGGTGCGCGGTGTAATTACCGCAGCGAATGTGAATCGTCCCAAGGGCAGCTTGGAAGATGATAGCCGTCACTGGCAAATTTTCGTTAATGACCAAGCCAAAACCGCGCGCGATTATTTGCCGTTGATTATTAAACAACAATCTGGGGCGGTGGTTAGATTAGCCGATGTCGGCACGGCGACAGATTCGGCTGAGGATTTACGCAATGCCGGTTTTGTCAATGGCAAAGCGGCGGTATTGCTGGTGTTGAACAAACAATCTGGGGCGAATATTATTGCCACCGTGGATAAGGTCAATGCCTTGCTGCCGCAATTACAGGCTTCCATCCCTAGTGCCATTGATCTTAACGTGGTGATGGATCGCTCCGGCACCATTCGCGCGTCGTTACACGAAGTGGAACGCAGTTTGTTGATCGCTATCGCGCTGGTGATTGTGGTGGTGTTGCTGTTTTTACGCGATTTTCGCTCGGCGCTGATTCCGATTATCACCGTGCCGCTATCCTTGCTGGGTACTTTTGCGGTGATGTATGTGTGTCATTACAGCCTGGACAATTTATCCTTAATGGCGCTAACCGTGGCGACCGGTTTTGTGGTGGATGATGCCATTGTGGTGGTGGAAAATACCGCACGGCATATTGAACTCGGGGTGCCGCCACGGCAAGCTGCTCTCAAAGCAACGCGGGAGGTTAGTTTTACGGTGCTGACCATGAGTCTTTCGTTGGTGGCGGTGTTTATTCCGATCTTGTTTATGGGCGGGATTGTCGGGCGCATGTTTCAAGAGTTTGCGGTCACTTTGTCGGCGGCGGTCGCGGTTTCTTTGGTGATAGCCTTAACCACCACCCCCATGTTGTGCGCGTGGCTATTAAAACCAGTGAATCCCAGCAAACACGGGCATTTTTATCAGCTCAGCGAATCTGGTTTTAAGCGTTTAACCGCCGGATATGCTCGTTCATTGCGTTGGGCATTGCAACATCGGATGTTGATGTTAGTATTGCTGGCAGTGACCGTCGGCTGTAATGTTTATCTTTATCAGCTAGTACCAAAAGGGTTTTTCCCAACGCAGGATACCGGACGACTCGGCGGACATATTCAAGCCGATCAGAATATTTCTTCACAGGCTATGCAGCAAAAATTGGCGGCGTTGGTAAAATTGGTCGCTGAAGATACCGAGGTTGAGACGGTATTGGGGTTTACTGGCGGCACGGGTGGCTCACGCCTCAGCAATAGTGGCCAAATGTTTGCCATACTCAAACCCCTAGCGCAACGGCAACTGGATGTGGAGCAATTACTGGAACGCTTGCGCCGTAAATTGTCAGGGGTGCCAGGGGCTAAATTATACTTGCAGCCCGCGCAAGAGATCCGCGTCGGCGCAAGGGGATCGGGGGCGATGTTTGAATACACCTTGCAAGCTGAGCAATTGTCTGAGTTGCGGATTTGGACACCGCAGATCGTGCAAGCGTTGAGTAAACGCCCAGAGCTGGCAGACGTGAATGCTGATCAACAGGATAAAGGCCAGCAGGTTACGTTATCCATCGACTATCAGGCCGCTGCAAGCTTAGGGGTTAGTCAGGCATTGATTAATTCGACTTTGCAGGATGCGTTCAGCCAAAGGCAAGTATCGGTAATTTATACCGATCTTAATCAATACCATGTAGTGATGGAGGTTGCACCAGAATACTCGCAGAGTGCCGAAGCCTTAAAGTCCCTGTACGTCAGTGTGCCGCCCAACCCACAATTTCCAGACGGCGCAGCAGTACCCTTGGCGGCTTTTGCAAAATATGCAGCGACCAATACGCCGTTGTCGGTTAACCATCAAGGGCAGTTTCCCGCAACCACATTGTCGTTTAATTTGAAACCGGGTATTTCGCTTTCGATGGCAACCCAATTGATTGACGAAGTGGTCGCAGATTTAGGGGTGCCAGCATCGGTACGCGGCGACTTTCAAGGGACGGCCAAGGCGTTTCAGCAATCGCTGAGTAGCCAGCCTTGGTTGGTGTTGTCGGCGTTGCTGGTGATTTATATTGTGCTGGGCATTTTATATGAAAGCTATTTTCATCCCTTGACCATACTCTCGACCTTGCCATCAGCAGGTGTTGGGGCCATTTTGGCGTTGCTGGCGTGTAAAATTGATTTCACTATAATTGCCCTCATCGGGGTTATTTTATTGATCGGGATTGTTAAAAAGAATGCCATTATGATGATTGATTTTGCGGTGGATGCGGAACGTACGCAAGGCATAGCGCCGGAAGCAGCGATTTATAGCGCCTGTTTAATGCGTTTTCGCCCGATTATGATGACGACGGTGGCGGCGTTATTTGCAGCCTTACCCTTGGCGTTGGGCACCGGTTACGGCGCAGAGTTAAGGCGTCCGTTGGGGATCGCGATTATTGGGGGATTATTATTTAGTCAATTGCTGACGCTGTACACGACGCCGGTTATTTATATTTACTTAGATCGCTTGCAAGCTTGGTGTCGGCGCAGCGTTACGCGTAAGCGCTGGCAGCCGCAAGCGGATTCCTGGGATTTATGATGAAAACGACGCTAGTTCATCTTTTGCGTTGCGTAGGGTACGCATTGCGTAGCATTTTCTTGGGTCTGCCATTGACACTGGCACTATCCGCTTGCACTGTTGGCCCAGATTATCACCGCCCCAGCAGTGCGGTAAGCGCAACTTTCAAAGAACTCAAAGGCTGGAAAGCAGCGCAGCCAAAGGATGATGCGCTCTCTACTCACTGGTGGGAACTGTTTGAAGACCCTTATTTGAATGGGTTAGTGACGCAGGTGAATCTTAATAATCAATCTCTTGCGCAAGCAGAAGCACAATTTCGGCAAGCGCAAGCCTTGGTGCAGGGCGCACGCGCCGCGTATTTCCCCACCGCTACCGCAACAGCTACTACTAACCGTTTTCGTGCCGCTACCGGACAAAGTGTCGCGGTTTCTGGAGTGAGATCATTATTTGGCACCGCCTTAAGCATCGCCTGGGAGCCTGATCTATGGGGCAATGTACGCCGCCAAGTGGAAGCTAATCAAGCGACTGCGCAAGCCAGTTTTGCGACGCTGCAAGCCCTGCGCTTATCAACGCAAGCAACGCTGGTGCAAAGCTATTTTCAATTACGCGCCTTGGATGCGCAGAAAAAAATTCTGGACGATACTGTAGCGACTTATAGCAAAACCCTGCAAATCACTCAAAATCGTTATGCGGTTGGGGTGTCGGCCAAATCCGAGCTGGTGCAGGCGCAAACGCAAGTACAATCTATTCAAGCACAGGGTATTCATCTGGGTGTGCAACGCGCACAGTTAGAACATGCAATAGCGCTGTTGCTAGGAAAAACGCCTAGTGAATTGAGTATTCCGTTTGCGCCTTTAGCCTCGGTATTGCCTGAGATACCCGTGCTTATGCCCTCGCAACTGCTGGAACGACGCCCCGATATTGCCGCGACTGAACGGCAAGTGGCGGCGGCGAACGCTAAAATTGGGGTGGCAAAAGCGGCGTATTTCCCCACCGTCAATTTATCTGCAAGCAATGGCTATCAATCCGGTACGCTGTCGAATTTGATCAGCTCTGCCGCGCGTTATTGGGCAATAGGCCCTGCGGCGTTTGCTTTGCCGTTATTTGACGGCGGGGCTAAAGGCGCGCAAATGTCTGACAGTATTGCGGCTTTCGATGCCAGTGTCGCCGCTTATCGGCTGGCGGTTTTGACTGGTTTTCAGGAAGTGGAGGATAATTTAGCGGCGCTTAACATTTTGCAACAAGAAGCCGTAGTGCAGCAACAGGCGGTTGCCTCAGCAGCAGAGGCACTAAAGTTAACCAGCAACCAATTTCAGGCAGGCACCGTCAGTTATCTCAATGTCATGACCGCGCAAGTGGTGGCGCTGGATAATCAAAAAGCGGCACTGGCAGTATTTAGCCAACGTTTGGATGCCGCAGTGATGCTGATTAAAGCCTTAGGTGGTGGTTGGACGACTGCACAATTGCCCAGTGCTGATAAAGTGGGCGGTGAAGCAAAATGGTCGCAATTTTTGCCTATTCCGTTGCGTTAAACTTAAAAAACTGAACTAAATTGCGCTGCATAGGGTCTTTAAAGCAGAGGCAAACTTGTAACCGCGAGGGAGAATTGAGTATGTGCAAAGCACTTTTATTATTATCATTAACTTTTTGGGTGGGCACCGTTATGGCATGGGATTCAAACACGTTTAAAAAACCGGCAGCAGAGGCATTAAAACAAACGTTATCGTCGTTACAGTACGATGTAACTCAGCATGAAGGCACGGAAAAACCGTTTGATAACGACTATTGGAATAGTAAAGAACCAGGACTTTATGTCGATGTGGTGTCGGGCGAACCTTTGTTTAGTTCGCTGGATAAATACGATTCCGGCACTGGCTGGCCAAGTTTCACCAAACCCCTGGGGGCGGATATGGTCACCACCAAAACCGATAAAGGCTTGTTTTATTCACGTACTGAGGTACGCAGCCGTTTTGCTGATTCGCATTTAGGGCATGTGTTTGATGATGGCCCCAAAGCGGCTGGCGGCAAACGCTTTTGCATGAACTCAGCCGCGTTGCGGTTTATTCCGGTCGCCAAATTGACTGAGAACGGTTATGGTGAGTTGGTGTCGTTGTTTCAGCATAAATAACCGCTATATTTAGTGCTGTAGAGCATGAGTATCTACACAAGTTTCAAAGCACGTCATTCCGGCTTCCCTGCCGGAATGACGGATAACTATACTTAATGTAGATACTCATGGCTATACAGGCAGCCTCCAAGAAGTGGGCGATGCCGATACAAAACTGGCGTAATAACCTAAAGGCCACAAGTGCCATGAGCCGGTTTATGCTTATCTTTGAAGGTCGTCTTCAGGGATATATCTGAGACGGGTACTTACACAGAGTTATGGACAGCCTCCAACCGCTCGATTTTTATTACGAATCCATTCACTCCAAGACCCCGCATATAATTTAGACCCCGTTAATCCGGCATGCTCCATGGCCAATAAATTATGACAAGCCGTCACGCCAGAGCCACAAGTATGTACGACCTGTTCCGGCAGAGTATTGCCGAGCAATTGTTTAAATTGTTGCCGCAATTGCCCTGCCGTTAAAAACAAACCATCACTGTCCAAATTTTTTTGAAACGGGCGATTCATTGCGCCTGGAATGTGACCTGCGACGGGGTCAATCGGTTCTTGTTCGCCCCGAAAACGTTCTGGGGTGCGGGCATCAATGAGGCAAATGTTTTTTTGCGCGAGGCGATTTTGTACCTGTATTGCATTCAACCAGGCGCCTTCATTAAGATAAGCTCTAAAAGTACTGGGAGTCGGACTAGGTAAGGTAGTAGTTATCGGCAGCCCTAATTTTTGCCAGTGTTTAAGACCACCATCCAATACCGCAACTTTTTCATGTCCCAAAGACCGCAGCAACCACCATAACCGTCCGGCAAATATGCCGCTGGCATCATCATACACAATGACTTGGCTATTATTGCTGATGCCCCATTGCCCCAATTTTTCTGCTAATAAACGAAAATCGGGCAGCGGATGACGTCCGGTAACGCTGGTAATGGTTGACGATAAATCTTTATCCAAATGTGCATAACGCGCTTCAGGGATATGTCCTTGTCGATAGGCTTTGGCACCGGCCTCAGTATCCGCTAAAGAAAAGCGGCTGTCTATAATCACCCAGTCGGGGGTGTTTAGGTTCTGGTGTAAAGTTGTGGCGTTAATCAGAGTCGTGTAATTCATGGATAGAATGCTGGTTAATTAAGGGTTAAATGTGAATTAAGAGCTAAACCGTAAGTAGCTCCAAAAAAATAGAGTACCTGCGAGCTTGCCAAAAACATGTACCATAAGCCCATTATATGAACGGACTTTGCTGGCGCATTCAATGCCCGTTTTTTCTTTAACCCAAACAAATAAGGCTTCAATGGGCTGCCGGACACGGGAAACGGCGGTGAATAGCCATTGGTCTTGTGCTTCAAGATATTCCTGGCCTTGCTGTTTTTTTACTGGCGAATCTAGTCAAAAATCTTATCGCTAAAACACAAGTCGGCATGGTTGCTCATGCGTTGGCTATAAACCCCAAGTTCTTGCTAATCAGGTATAGATTTGTGTTATTAATCGCTCTTGCCAGTGCATTTGTCTGTTCCATTGAGGGTAAGTGGTATCCTCCTCAATATTTTAATGCTATCAATGCACTGGTTTCTAATGTAGCGCTTAATTCACATTATAGGTGTTCCTTAGGCATACGCTTAAGGCAAACAGGGCAAACCAAGCTCTTTCATGAATTCGTTATGCGTAGCAGTGGCATCGGTGACTTGCTTTTCCAAATCCGTTAGCTTGGTATTGACCGTCTGTAAGTCAATAGCTTCCTCTGATTTAGCGGTACTCACATAACGCGATATATTCAGGTTGTAATCGTGCGTCTCAATTTCCTCCATTAAAACGCGACGGGAATAGCGCTCTTCTTCCTTGCGGAATTGATACGTCGCTACAATTTTTTCAATGTGTTCCGGCAGAAGGCGGTTTTGACGCTTGCCTTTTTCGAAGTGTTCGCTGGCGTTGATAAACAGCACATCGTCAAATTTCTTGCATTTTTTCAACACCAAAATACACACGGGAATACCGGTTGAGAAAAACAGGTTGGCGGGCAGGCCAATCACGGTATCGATATTTCCGTCCTTCAACAGTTTGCTGCGAATGCGTTCTTCGGCGCCGCCACGGAATAAAACGCCGTGGGGCAGGATAATCGCCATGGTGCCTTCACCGCCCAAAAAGTGAAAACCGTGCAATAAAAAGGCGAAATCCGCTGCGGATTTTGGCGCTAAGCCGTGGCTTTTAAAACGGAAGTCTTCGCCTATGGCCTCGGTTGGTTCCCAGCGGTAGCTGAACGGCGGATTGGCGACCACGGCGTCAAACTCCAGCTTTTTGGCGGGGTTCATTTCGTTCAGAATATCCCAATCGTTCAGCAGCGAGTCGCCGTGGTGGATTTCGAATTCAGAATCTTTTACACCGTGCAGCAGCATGTTCATGCGCGCCAGGTTGTAGGTGGTGATGTTTTTTTCCTGACCATAAATTTTACCAATACCATGGGGGCCAAGTTGTTTACGCACATTCAGCAATAACGAGCCAGAACCGCAGGCAAAATCCAGCACTTTATCCAGCTTTTTCTTTTTACCGGAGCTGGGGTCTTGGCTGTCGAGCGTGACAATTTCAGAAAGAATGCTGGACAACTGTTGCGGGGTATAAAACTCACCGGCTTTTTTACCCGAACCTGCGGCAAACTGGCCGATCAGGTATTCATAAGCATCCCCCAGTACATCGCTGTTACTGGAAAACTCGGCAATGCCTTCGGCGATTTTGGTGATGATGGTGCAGAGCTTGGCATTGCGGTCTTCGTATTTTTTGCCGAGCTTTTCGGAATCCAGGTTAATTTCTGAGAACAGGCCTTGAAAGGTACTTTCAAACGATTGATTTTCGATGTACTTAAAACCCTTTTGCAAGGTCAGCAATAAATCGTTGTTTTGCGTTCTAGCCAGCTCCGCAATACTGCCCCACAAGTAGTGCGGTTCTATCACATAGTGTACCTTAAGGCGCATTTGCTTTTCAAAAACCGCCACATCCGCCGCATTAGCGGCATACCACAACGATAAAGGCGTGCGCTTATCATCGGCGTTCAGTTTTGGGTAGTCTGCCCCCAGTTCTTTTTTGGCGGCAGTTTCAAAGTTATCTGACAAATACCGTAGAAACAGGAACGACAACATATAATCGCGAAAATCATCGGCATTCATCGCGCCGCGCAGTTGGTCGGCTATGCCCCAGAGGGTGATGCCTAATTGTTTTTGATCGTGTTCGGTCATGGTTGTGGGCTCGTTATACTTTTCTGGGTGCTTTTTAGGCTTGGCTGTGTGGTTTATTCATCATGCTAGCCCCTCAATCAAGCGTTTCTCTCGCTCAATCTCGGCAATCAACTCATCCTCAGTGGGAAGTATGCGTTGGTATTTAGAGGCAAAAAGCTGTGGGTTTTCTTTGATGACCGAGTATTTAACGATGGTTTCATCTTTGCTATCACAAAGAATAATGCCAATGGTGGGGTTATCATCTTCGCCGCGTTTCAGGTCATCAAACATGCGCACATACATATCCATTTGGCCGATGTCTTGATGGCTGAGTTTGCCGGTTTTTAGGTCAATAATGACAAAACACTTCAGCAAATAGTTATAGAACACCAGATCGAGATAAAAATGACTGGTTTCGGTGCTGATACGCATTTGCCTTGCCACAAAAGAAAATCCCTTGCCCATTTCCAGCAGGAATTTTTGCAATTCGTCAATAATCGCCTGCTCTAGCTTATTTTCTTTTAACTGACCAAGCTCTGGAAGCTGCAAAAATTCCAGCACATAAGGGTCTTTGATAAATTCCAAATGGTCAGACGCGCCGGGCGTTTCTGATTGGGCGGCTTGGGTTGAAAGCAGGCGATGAAAGCTTTGGGTTTTAATATTGCGCTCTAGTTGGCGTACCGTCCAGTTTTGCTCTCTGGCCTCTTTGCAGTAATAGTCAAGCGCTTGGGGCGAATCAACACGCATAATCAGGCGCAGGTGGCTCCAGCTCAATTCTCTACACGCTGTGTAGAGAATGCCTTGTTCGGGGAATGTCAGGTAGAACTGACGGCAGTTATACAAATTAGCGTAGGAAAACCCCTTGCCAAAATCGGTGGTCAAGGCAGCGGAAAGGTCTTCCATCAGGCGTTTGCCATATAGTGCTTTCTGCTGCCCCTGCTGCTCTTCTTCCACAATCCGCTGGCCGATCAGCCAATAGGCTTCTACCATGGCGGCATTCACCGCCGAACGCGCTTTACCACGCGCTTGTTCAAGAATGGTTTTTATATCAGTGTGAAAAGATGTTAAGGCGTTCATGTTGTTACCTCATCCGCAGACGGAAAAAGCTGCTGCATCAGGCCTTTTTTATGGGCTTTGAGGGTGTCGATTTTTTGGGTTTGGGCGGTAATCAGTTCATCGAGGGAAGCAAGGCAATCGGCTATTTTTTGTTGTTCACTTTCGCTGGTGGGGAAGGAAAAAGGAATTTTTTCAATCAGCCCCCCACTTAAATTCTCCTGTCCACCTTGATTGCTCAAATCGCGTATTTCATCGTAGCGACTGGCTAAATTTTGAAATACAAAACTTGTTTTTATGTTTTTTGTTAGCAGAATTGCCGCACAGGCTTGATTTGTTGCCGCATTAATTCCCAATACGGCAACCTTTCCCCGAGTTATACCCTGACCATACATCGCCATTAACAGGGTGTTTTGGGGGAATATTTTTGCAGATGATTCTTTAAGACCTAGTTCACTAATTAACTCGTTTGCACTATGAATAATATTAAAATCTATAAGCGAGGTTGTTACCCATGGAATATTTCCATTCCAATATTCCTTTTTTGAACGGCTAGGTGTTCCACCAGATGTGATCGTGGCAATATCGCCCAAAGTACCATTGACCCACTCCCCAGCATCCCGAAACTCAGGAAAGCGCAACTCAGGCACGGTTTCGCCTTCGGCTGGGAATAGCTGCTGCATCAGGCCTTTTTTATGGGTTTTGAGACCGTCGAGTTTTTGAGTTTGTGCAGTGATCAGTTCGTCGATGGAAGACAGGCAATTGGCGATTTTTTGTTGTTCTTCTTTTTTTGGATAACTAAATGTTAGCTTATTCAATTCAGCCATTGTTAAAGCTTTTTGAGAGGAGCCAATTGCTGACGATAGGACATCTTTACTTTTTACATTAAGTAGTATTTCCAAAAATATTGAATTTTCGGAAATATTTTTCATCCAGATCAAATTGCCGTCTTTAAAATAGAACTTATTAGAATTTCGTATGCAGTAGACATTGCCTAATGTCCCAACGGCAGTTATTAAAATATCCCCAATCTCAGGGGCACCATATTTTTCCTTTATCTCTTTATAATGTTCGTTAGATATGTAGAGAATATCCTCAGGTATTTGGTTATTTTTTAAAAGAGAAATCTCCTTGCCTCTAAAGAAGGGAATACCATTAGGAACGTAATCTGAAAGATGAACTCTTTTACTGGATGTAAGCTCAGCAATTGCTGACAGTTTTTTCTCTTCCCATTCCCCCGCATCCCAAAACTCAGGAAAGCGCAACTTAGGCACACTCATCGCTTATCCCCTTGCTGTGCTTCCCAGTCCAAGGGGAGCCCTTCGATAGACAGTTCATGCAGCTTGGCCTGGATGAGTTTTTTATCGGGTAGTTGCAGTTGATATTGGGCGATAAGCGTGGGCGAAAGGTTGCGTGACAGCGCGTATTCCACCACTTCGGCATCTTTGTCACGGCACAGCAATACGCCGATGCTGGGGTGTAATTCTCTCAGCACTGCTGAGAGTTTTTCATTAGCCGATAGATTTCTCTCACCAGTGGTGAGAGTTTTGCATTTCTGGTTATTCATACGCAGCCAACCCCAAGATCTTGTTTCCTTGGGAAAAGTGTGTGTTTTTTGGTTTCATGTGCCGCCCTTCTTTTTCTTGGCGGAGGTGGATTTGCCGAGCTTTTTCACAGTTTTGTCAAAGTCGCTTTCAAAACTGTGGTCTTGCTGAACGCGGAATTTCTCAAATTCTTGTTCGGCTTTGAGCTTGGCTATTTCGTGGCTAACTTTACCCGCATCTTGCAAGATGGGGTAGTTGGAGAGGGTCAGGAAGCCATCAAGAAAGGTTTCCCAATCCGCTATGCGGGTGAGGATTTGCCGTTCGGCACGGTTTTCCGCCAAATCGAGGTAAGCCGACACTAAACGTTCCAGTTCCTTGATATGGGCTTCGTTGAGGTAATTTTTGGCAATGCCGACATCGCTCTTTAAAACTTTGCCCTCAGGGGCGTGTTTCCAAGTAGTGAGTCCCATGTGTGGCGCTTGGGCATCCGCTTCGGCGTAAATGAGTTCGGCGGCAGTTTTACCCGTAATTGCCCAGTGCAGTTTATTTTGCACTGTGGCGAAGAAGGTTTGTGTTGCCGCAGCGTTTTTGTCGTAGTCCGCTGCGAGAGCGTAGAGGTCGGTAACTTTTTGGTAGAAACGCCGTTCAGAGGCGCGGATTTCCCGAATGCGTTCTAGCAGGTCGTCGAAGTAATCCTTGCCGAACTGTTTGCCTTGCTTGAGGCGTTCGTCATCCAGCACAAAGCCTTTGATGATGAATTCACGCAAGGTTTGCGTAGCCCAGATGCGGAACTGTGTGGCTTCGCGGCTATTGACGCGATAGCCGACGGCAATGATGGCATCGAGATTGTAGAAGTCGATTTGGCGCTGCACTGTCCGCCCACCTTCGTCTTGAACTGTTTCCATTTTGGAAATAGTTGCTTCACGTTGCAGTTCTTGCGTCGCGTAAATGTTATCCAAGTGCTTGGAGATGGCTGGCACTTCCACGCCAAACAATGCTGCCATGCTTTTTTGCGGTAGCCAGAAAGTTTCGCCCGCATAACGCACTTCCATCCGTGTACTGGCATTGGGCGTGTTGTAGAAGAGGATATTAGCACTGAGTGGTACGGGTTTATTATTCATACGCAGCTAACCCCGAAATGTCGCGCCCTTGCGCTAATTTATTCAACAGTGGCACCAGGTCTTCCATTAGTGCCAGTTCTTTTAGTCGTCTGGTTTTCCAATTTAACCCCAGTGGTGCCAGCAGGTCGGTGAGTTGTTCACCATCAAAAATCATGCGGTACAAGATGCCATCCACAAAGGCTTGCAGGGCGTCACTGGACAACCCGTGTGTTTTAGCCATTTGTGACAGCTCACGCGCCGCTTTTGCGGCTTTAAAGGCTTGATAACCTGCATGAATTTCCGGCACGCTTAAGCTTTCGCCCGCCTTCAGGCTGTTGATATAGGCGATAATGTCCTCGCGCTCATCCATTAAATTGGCGCTGGAGCTGATCAGGTCAATCAGTTGCGCGCGGGTCATTTTTTGTTTGCTGGATGCTTGGGTGGATTTGGCAATCAGTCCCATGATGTAGTCGTAATCGATCACCGCCGAGGCAAACAGCACAAATTCAAAATCCAGTTGCTGTATTTTTTCGTCTAGCTCACCGTCTTTGTCTTGCTTAAGCTTAAGGCGCTGTGCAGTTTCCAGATACATGCCTTTAAAGGCGCGTAAGGTATTTTCGGGTAGCAGTTGCTCGATGCTTTGGCCATCTTCCGCACTTAAGTCGGTGTATTGGTCGAGCTGGGTTTTTAGACGCTGCACTTCTTTAAAATGCTCGATAAATTCGGCGCGGGCGGTATCGCCTTTCAGGTTAGCCACTTGCTCCGGCACGCACGCCAATCCCTGCGATTGCATAAAGGTGTTGAGTTGGGCAACGGCGGCTTCTAACTTGTCGATCACCACCGGCGCGGGGTCTACCAGCCAGATCTCTTTGGCGCGTGCTTGGTCATTGCCGGAAAAGAGCTTAATGGCTTCATCCACTGCATCTTCCTGACCCCGAAAATCCAGTATATTGCCCCACGGCTTGGTGTCATTTAGTACGCGGTTGGTGCGTGAGAACGCTTGAATCAACCCGTGGTATTTGAGGTTTTTATCCACGTACAGGGTGTTGAGGTATTTGGAGTCAAAACCGGTGAGCAGCATATCCACCACGATCACAATATCGATTTTGTTTTTGTGGGGGTAATCCTGATTGGAATACTTGTGGTCTTTAATACGCTGCTGCACATCCTGATAGTACAAGTCAAACTCGTTAATATTGTAGTTGCTGCCGAACTGGGTGTTGTAGTCGGCGATGATGGTGATGAGCGCGGCCTTTTTCTCTTCTGGCGCATCTTGGTTATCGGCCTTTTCTTGTGGCAGGTCTTCTTGCAGTTGTTTGATGTCTGCGGTGTTTTTATCG
>JABFRM010000203.1 GCA_013141155.1 Methylococcaceae bacterium
GTATGAGAAAAATTTCCGTATCCGCTATCGTGCCGATGGTATTCTCACCGAAATCACCAGTCCACCGGCGGCACTGGCTAATCGAATAATTTCCAGGATTAAAGTCATGTCCAAAATGGATATTGCTGAGCGGCGCGTGCCTCAGGATGGCCGGATTAAAATGCAATTGTCCAAGAATCGCGCCATCGACTTTCGGGTGAACACTTGCCCGACCTTGTTTGGTGAAAAAGTCGTGCTACGGATTCTGGATCCGACTTCTGCACAAATCGGTATTGAAAAACTAGGTTTTGAACCGGAACAACAAAAGCTGTTTTTATCGGCGATTAACCGACCTTACGGCATGGTATTGGTAACAGGCCCTACCGGAAGTGGTAAAACCGTAACCCTGTATACCGGTTTAAATATGTTGAATACCCCAGAAGTGAATATTTCTACCGCCGAAGATCCGGTTGAAATCACCGTGGAAGGCATTAATCAGGTAAATATGAACGTAAAAGCAGGGTTAACCTTTGCGGAAGCGTTGCGGGCCTTTTTACGGCAGGATCCTGATATTATCATGGTGGGGGAGATTCGTGATCTTGAAACTGCCGAAATTGCCGTAAAAGCGGCGCAAACCGGACATTTAGTGTTGTCCACCCTGCATACCAATGATGCGCCGCAAACCTTAAACCGTTTGTTACAAATGGGTATTCCGGCGTTTAATATCGTTTCGGCCGTTAATTTAATTATGGCGCAACGCTTAGCGCGTAGGTTGTGTGAGCATTGCAAAACGCTCTCCAATTTTCCAGACAACATCTTATTGGGCGCAGGGTTCACTGAAGATCAGTTGGAAGGCTTAACGGTATACAGTCCTGTTGGTTGTGATAAATGTACTAATGGTTATAAAGGTCGGGTGGGGATTTATCAAGTGATGCCGATCTCTGAAAAAATGCGTGAACTGATTTTAACTGGCGGTAATACGTTAGAATTAGCCAAACTTTCTAAAGCTGAAGGCTTTAATGATTTAAGAGCGTCTGGTTTGCTTAAAGTAAAACAAGGCGTTACCAGCTTAGAAGAAATCGACCGCGTCACCAAGGAATAATAATGGCAGAAAAGAAAGTCGAAAAAAACACCGATCCGCTTGATTTTATTTGGCAAGGTAAAGATAAGGCAGGCGTTAAAACCAAAGGTGAAATCACCGCAAAAAGCGAAGCGATTGCGCGTTCGGAGTTACGCCGCTCGGGTGTGCGCATTATTAGTATTAAGAAAAAATCAAAATCGCTGTTTAGCACCAAAACCCGCCCGATTACCACCAAAGATATTGCGATTTTTTCCAGGCAATTAGCGACCATGCTGTCAGCCGGCGTACCTCTAGTACAGTCATTTGAAATTATCGGCAAAGGCCACGAAAATCCCAGTATGTCGGCGCTGTTGTTAGGCATCAAAGCGGATATAGAAGGGGGCGATACCTTGGCGGAAGCCCTGGCGAAACGGCCGGTACAATTTGATGAATTGTTTTGTAACTTGGTTAATTCCGGTGAACAGGCGGGGGTGTTAGAATCGTTACTGGGTAAAATTGCCACCTATAAAGAAAAATCTGAATCGATACGGGCGAAAGTTAAAAAAGCCCTGACTTACCCGATTGCGGTGTTGGTGGTGGCCTTCGTCGTCACGGCTATTTTGTTGATATTTGTGGTGCCGGTGTTTGAGGATTTGTTTAAATCGTTTGGTGCCGATTTACCGGCCTTCACCGTATTTGTGGTTAATTTGTCCAAATGGGCGCAAGAATGGTGGTGGGTGGTCATCGGCATTATCGTGGGCTGTATTTATACTTTTGGGTACTTTAAAAAACGCTCCAAGAAATTTAATCATGCTTTAGATCGCATGCTCTTAAAAATTCCGGTCATTGGCATGATTCTTAATAAATCGGCTATCGCGCGTTTCGCTAGGACGCTGGCGACCATGTCGGCTGCTGGAGTGCCACTGGTAGAAGCGTTAGAGTCTGTTGCAGGGGCCTGCGGTAATATTGTCTATGCCGATGCGGTCATGAAAATGCGTGAAGATGTTTCTACCGGTCAGCGATTGGAATTTTCGATGAAACAAACCAATATTTTTCCGCACATGGTCATCCAAATGGTTGCGATTGGTGAGGAATCAGGTTCGATGGATAAAATGTTAGATAAGGTGGCGGACTTTTTTGAAGAAGAGGTTGATAACTTGGTCGATAACTTAAGCAGCTTAATGGAGCCAATCATTATGTGTATTTTGGGGGTTTTAGTGGGTGGCTTAATTGTCGCCATGTATTTACCGATTTTCAAACTCGGCTCAGCGATCCATTAATCATGACTTTACTTACATTGCTTGAACATTCGCCTTATCTCTTAATTGCCCTAGCCATTGTCTTAGGGCTAATGGTTGGTAGCTTTTTAAATGTGGTTATCTATCGCCTGCCAGTGATGATGCAACGAGAATGGCGAAATGATTGTTTAACTTATCTGGGCGAAAACACGGATGATAATGAAGATAAAGCATTGCTGGAGGCGGTAACCCAAGCCCAGAAAAAAGCCGCCGCAGAGTATAAGCCCTTCAATCTGACGTTGCCGTTATCGCGCTGCCCAAAATGCCAAGCGGCAATTAAGCCCTACCAAAACATTCCCGTCATTAGTTATGTGTTATTGGGCGGTAAGTGTGCGGTTTGTAAAAATCCCATTGCAATGCGCTATCCTGTTATCGAAGCTTTTACGGGGCTTTGTTCAGCCATTGTCGCCTGGCATATTGGTTTTGATGCGACTTTACCGTGGGCGCTACTGCTAACCTGGTGTTTAATTGCCTTAAGTTTTATTGATATTGATCATCAATTATTACCTGACAGCATGACCTTGCCCATGATGTGGTTAGGGTTGGGGTTAAGTGAGTATGGGCTATTTACCAGCACTGATTCCAGTATTATCGGTGCTATGGCAGGTTATTTAAGTTTATGGGGCATTTATTGGGTGTTTAAGTTAATCACCGGCAAAGAAGGTATGGGTTATGGTGATTTTAAATTATTAGCCTTGCTCGGTGCTTGGTTGGGTTGGCAATATCTGCCAGTCATTGTTTTGTTATCGTCCTTAGTCGGTGCTGTCATTGGCGTTGCAATGATTTTATTTGCCAACAAAGATCGTACCATCGCCATCCCTTTCGGCCCTTATTTGGCTGCGGCTGGTTGGATAGCGCTGTTATGGGGCGATGAACTGAATGGCCTTTATTTGGCATCGGTCGGTTTATAAGCGCGATGTTTAAAGTGGGGTTGACCGGTGGCATCGGTTCGGGCAAAACCACAGTGGCAGGTATGTTTGCCGAGCTGGGCGTAGCTATTATTGATGCTGATGTAACAGCGCATGCGTTGGTTGCTAAAGGCCAGCCTGCTTTATTAAGCATACAACACACTTTTGGCGATAGCATTCTTCAGACCGATGGTACGCTTGATAGAGCGAAATTGGGAAATATTATTTTTGCTGATGGCCGCCAAAAAAAGCGCCTGGAAGCCATTTTGCATCCGTTGATTTATGCTAATCTGCAACAGCAGATAGATGCACTGAAGGTGTCTTACTGTATCGTGGTTATCCCGTTGCTATTTGAAACCAACATGCGTCATTTTGTAGATCGGGTAGTCGTCGTTGATTGTCCGGTTGAATGTCAAATCGGTCGCGTTATGGCGCGCGACCAACACCGTCCAGAAAAAATTCAGGCGATTATTGCTAGTCAAGTTTCCCGTGTAGAGCGTTGTGCTAAAGCCGATGATTTAATTGATAATTCAATTTTGCCGCAGAAGTCGCTTGCAGAACAGGTCAAAACATTGCACAATCTATACTTTAGACTTTCCATGAGGCATTGCCGATAAGCTTATGACAATACTTCAAACTACGCCCACTTCAGGATTGAATAGACCTGTGACAACCAGTATTACCTATGAATTTCCGCTTAATGAACGAATTCGTGTGTTTATCCGCATTGAACAGCTATTCATTCAACTACAGCATTTTTTGGTGGAAACCACCATTTCGGATACGCGCGCGGCCATTAAAACCCTGATGGATTTATTGGTCATATTCAGTCGTAACGACATAAAATCTGAAATTATCAAAGAAATAGACCGTCATATTAAGGCTTTTAGTCTGATGTCAGATATGCAAGGGGTCGATGTTGCAAAGCTCAAAAGCATTTTGAATGATCTTGATCAAATGAGTAAACGGCTTTACGCCGCCAATGGCAAGCTGGGTGCCAGTGTTATGCAAAGCGACTTATTTCAAAGTATCTCGCAGCGCAGCGCTATTCCAGGAGGTACCTGTTCTTTTGATTTGCCGGGGTTTCATTACTGGCTAGAGCAGGATGGCGCCGTTCTGCGCCATGATTTGGAACAGTGGATTAGACCGTTTAATGATATTCGACAAGCTATTGATTTATTACTTAATTTTATTCGTAAAAGTGGTCGCGCAACAGAAGAGATTGCCCAGGCAGGTTTTTTTCAGTTAGCACTGGATAGCAGTCAACTTTACCAACTCCTCTTAATTAAACTTGATCGAAATTTACCTTACTTTGCTGAAACCAGCGGCGGTAAACATCGCTTTACCATCCGCATTATGAGTCCCTCAGCAGAGGGTGGTCGTCCTGGGCAAACCCAGGAAAATGTCCCTTTCACTTTGACTTGTTGTTCTTTTTAATGGCGCTTAAAGTGTCCTGCCCCATCTGTGCTGCTAAGGTCGAATGGATTGCGGAACAACGCTTTAAGCCTTTTTGTAGTGAACGCTGCAAAATGATAGACTTAGGGGATTGGGCGACAGAAGCCCATAAGATTCCCTGTGAATCTTCTGATGTAGAAGTAAGCGATGATGAACTTTTTTAACCATAGAATTGATTTCCTTTGTGGAAAATTAAGTTAATTAATTGTTAAATTCACCGTGAACAGAGTCGAATTTAACTCAAAGATCCGGCTTCATTGCCAGCTTGTTTTTATAACAATAGGTCTATTAAGCGCTTTGATGCTTTACACCGAACAGGCTAGGGCGTTGAGCCAGAACCCTAAAATTATTGGCGGTGCAGTAGCCAATAGTAACGATTGGCCTTGGGTCACCGGTTTAGTTTATCGGTCAGATATTACGGTATTTTGTGGCGGCAGCTTAATTGCGAAAAATTGGGTATTAACTGCGGCACACTGTGTAAACGACAAAGTGAATGCGTTAGACGTCTTAATTAATCGTGCGCAGTTAACCTCCACCCAGGGCGAACGAATCGCCGTTAAACAAATAATTATACATCCGTTGTTTAATCGTAAAACCCTACAAAATGACATTGCATTGCTTAAGTTGGCAGGCGCTTCAAATTCAGAACCTATTGAAGTTATTAATGAATTTAGTCATCAGGATGAAGCAGGACAAAACGCAATAGCGTTAGGGTGGGGAAATACCTCAACCTTTAAAAAGACATTTCCTGATGAATTGCAGCAAGTTATACTGCCGATCATCAGTAATGCCGAATGCAAGAAACGCCAGACGACTGTTGTTGACAGCATGTTGTGTGCCGGCTTTGATGAAGGGGGGAAAGATACGTGTGAGGGTGATAGCGGCGGGCCGCTGATAGTATTCGATTCAGAAAGCCAGTCGTGGCAACAAGCGGGCATCACCAGTTTTGGGGTATCGAATTGTGCAGCCGCTGGTTTTTACGGTGTTTACACACGTTTGCAATTGTTTAAGCCCTTTATTATGGCGACTATTTGCGATGCCGAACAGCGCCCCTCTGCACCAGCTTTGAAATTAGCGGTTAACAGCCATGTGGTTACTGCAACTTGGAATACTTTAGTGACGGCAACCGGCTATAGCTTGAGTTATGCGCCTTATCCTGTTGGAAATCCGATTTATAGTCTAAAGCCGTTGCAACACGATCGATTTTCAGTGAACTTACCCACTGGAAGTGCTTATTATGTCGGCATTACCGCCAATGATGGCAGTTGTCGCAGTGAATTGTCTAATATTGAACACTTTGCTATTGAATAAACATCGTTTTACATGTAAGAATGCACAAGCACATAAGTTAATAGCTAGCATGTGTTTTACGTCCGTCGTAGCAGGATTAGCAAAAAGGGATTCTGCACATCCTCATTGCCTATAATCGCCGAGCCTTTAGATTATGAAACAAATTATTAAACTTACGGGGATTTTATTGGTGTTAATGGCCTGCCAGCTTAATGCCAGCCCCCTTAACATACGACCTAAAATTATCGGTGGTGAAGCTGCCGATGCAAACGCATGGCCTTGGATGGCAGGGTTAGTTTTAAGCAATTCCAATGACAATGTGTTTTGTGGCGGCAGTTTAATTGCTCCGCAATGGGTTTTAACAGCGGCACATTGTATGTTTGATGAATTTCCAGCGAATTCGGGTAAATATGTGCTGACACATACTTCCGCATTTGATGTGTTGATCAATCGTTCAAATCTAGCGTCGACTAATGGTGAGCGAATTGCGGTAGCAGAAATTGTGACACACCCCCTATTTGATCATGAAAGCTTAGTAAACGATTTGGCATTGATCAGATTAAAAACACCTGCCATGTCCACGCCTCTTGAAACATTGCCAGATTTTAGCGTTCTGGATGAAAGTGGCCAGGATAACGCCATTGCGTTAGGCTGGGGAAATACTTCAGCAACTAAAAATGCTTTTCTTGATAGCTTACAAAAAGTTACACTCCCCATTATCAGCAATGAACAATGCAAAATGCGTTTGTCAGGAATAGAGGATTACATGTTATGCGCGGGATTATCAGCGGGCGGACGGGATACCTGTGAAGGTGATAGCGGTGGGCCGTTAATTGTTTTTGATGCTGAACGTGGTATTTGGCGACAAGCGGGCATTACCAGTTTTGGCGAATCTGACTGTGGTGCGCCTGGTTTTTACGGTGTTTACACTCGCCTAGACGTATTTAAAGAATTTATTTCGTCTAGGGTATGTGCCGCAGATCAAATACCTCCAACACCAAATTTAAACCTGACAACCAATGGATTAACAGTTACCGCAACTTGGACTACATCGGACAAGGCTGCTGGTTATCGTCTGAATTATGCACCTTATCCAGCCAAAGCACCGATTGTCAGCACAGAACTGAATCTGTCTGGAAGCCTTTCGGTCACTTTACCTAAAGGTAGCGCCTATTATGTAGCGGTTGATGCGTACAATAATAATTGTCGTAGCGGCTTTTCATCGGTGGAGCATTTTGTTATTGAGTAGTGGCTGATG
>JABFRM010000007.1 GCA_013141155.1 Methylococcaceae bacterium
ATAAGCTACGCAGCGCAGTTGCGCCCTCTTTGTCATTTTGGTTGAGTAGCGATAAGTAATTGAGCGACAAATGGTTAATCAGCTTCCATGCAGTATCTTTATAGGCATTGGATGGTCGTGGCTTAGTAGGCCCAGACAAACAACGGATTGACTCCACCGGTGCACCAGTCTGAATGGTAAAGTCGGTTTTGCCGATTCCGATAGGCACTTGCAAAGGCAGGTCACGATTGGTGCAGAGCGTATCAATGCCCAGTTGCCTTAACTCACTGTTATAGGGCGCTTCATTGCTGTCCACAATGGCGATAAACACTTCACTGCCCACATAACTGGAGCGTGGCCCTTGCAGCTTTTGTTTCGACGAAATGACCCGTGGTGAACGAATGACAGAATAATAAGTGCGCGGTTGTTTAGGGCTGATGTCGCTGCTGGCTTGATAAAATGGCAAAAACGCTTGTTGGTCATCAGCGGTGTTGCCAAATCCGGTCACGTCCCGAATTTGATAAATTTCGTAGTCTATCGGTCGGGTGCGGTCAGGCACAATATGGTATTCATTGGTTTGGGTGGTTAAATGAATCCGGTCAGCGCGCTTGGGAAATACATTGATGGCCGGGGTACAGAACAAGGCAAAACGTGACACGTCTACTTCGTTTACCAAGCGCGGGTTACTGCGGTTTAACAAAATGATGATGTCGATTTCATTTTCAACACACTGTGCCAATGCCGGTTGTAATTGCGTCAGCTCAACAAACATATACCGTTCAGGAAAGGCAAAATACTCCTGTAATAATCGATAGCCCTGAAATGAACGCGGCGTGTAGGGTAGTAACGCCTGTTCCGGCATAAACCCCAGCGGCAAAACTGCTGATTGTTTAATAATGTGTTGCCAGTCCAACGGGCGATTGGTGGGTTGAACGACTACTGCGAAACTATTGGCGAGCAGTTGTTCATAGATTTGCATCGGCAGATCACCGACACCGCGCAGATACAGCGGCAAGTTATTCAGTGTAAGCTGATTAAAGGTCAAACCGGCGGTGGTCTTCAGGCGCAGAAGGATGCCCGCCTTAAGCCCACGTAAACTGGGTACGCCTAAATTGACCACTGCACCAACCGTGTTAAGGTATTCAGCCTCCACCAGCTCGATAGGCCATAACGTCAGATCATGGGCGGTGCGGTATTCACAGGCGGTTTGTTCATTTTTACCAATTTGGCTGCGTAACGCCGTTTCTTTAGCAATGACAAACCCTTCATTCAGCGAGCCTTCCAATAAATCGGGCGCTAATTGCACCACCGCCATAGAAGGTGTCGGCGAAAGGTAATGCGGATAAACCATTTCCAGCAAATGTTGAGTAAAGCGGGGAAATTCAGCATCTACTTTAAGCTGCACACGCGCAGAAAGATAGGCAAAACCTTCCAGCAAGCGTTCTACATAGGGATCGGCGCATTCAAAACCATCCAAGCCCAATCGGCTGGCGATTTTCGGATATTCGAGCGCGAACTCCCCCGCCATCTCCCGGATATGTTGTAACTCATGGTTATAATATTTGAGTAATCTCGGATCCATGCTGTTAACCCTTATCCATAACGGCCATATTACCGGTTTCTAAATCTAACTCAGTCCTAAGGTAGAGATGCAGCGGTAAAGGTTGCGCCCACAGCTCACCTTCGATATCAAAAGTGATGGCATTTTTATTCATTTGGCTTTCTGAAATAGTCACTTTGACCGTTACCGATTCTGGAAAAATTCTGGGTTCAAAATCCCAGATCGCTTGGCGGATCTTTTTTTGTATTTCAGAAGCATCGGCACTGGAAATGGTCGTGCCCACCAAGTCATGCACACCATAGTTAATAACGGAATGGCTCACGAAAGGAAAATTATCCAGATTATGCACAGGGTCATAAGTATTGGTATTGAGTAACCAAGCCAAGTCCCTCAACACACATTGCCTTAATTTAGTTAACGACAAAATCCGTTGTTCGCGTGACTCTTGCAACTTATCCGGCGCATCGTCGGTGAGACGATCCAAGAGCGAAGGTTGCAGGCGTTCCTTTTGGGTCAATTCAGCCATGTGCTTACATCACAGCGTTAAAGTTGATTTCACGAATGTCCATCAGGGCATACTCGTTGGTATTGGTGCTTAACAGGCGCTGTCCCAAACCGATATAGGTGGCATCATGCAAGGCTGTCCACTCAGTTTTACGCGCTAAACGCAATAACATGTCATCTGCTATTTCTGAGCCCGGATAGCGGGTAGGAATCAAACCCACAGCATCACCGCCATTTACCCAAACAAAATGCGCAGGCATCCACACTGTGTCGCGTAAATCCACGGGCGCTTCAATTTTAATTTGCTTAATTTGCCCAAAAGGCACCCAATAATAGCGACCATTAATAATGGCTTCCAGCACGGGGCCTAGACGCACATCGGCATCGGCCAACCATTCAAAAGCCTCGCCATCAATCGTGCCAGAGGTGGTGGGTGCTAGCTCAAAGGCTTGATCACGTATGCTTTGCGCTTCTTTGTGCTGATGGTGTGCATTTAAGGTAAGCGCTTGTTGTAATAAGGCAATCCATTGTGTCGGCTCACCAAACACTAGCGGTGTTTTGCTTCCCTGAAAAATTTGTTGCCTGAGGACTTCACAAGCAATTGCCTCTCGATAAGTTTGCACCATAGCAAGGTTAATGGCGTCCAAATCACCCGCTATGTTCAATTGTGTCAAGGCTCTGTCCCACCCACCTAAAACCACTAACAGTTGAAACAAAAAAGTCCGCAATTTAGCGTTACTGGGATCTTTTTTAATCAAATTTTGCAGTTGTTTGAGTGCTTCTAAAGGATTGCCTTCTTGTAAGTACTGCTCTGCTAAACTCATAAAAATATATCAGGGCTGATTTCAAAAAAAGCGTGGATAAACAGAACGTTTATCCACGCTCAACGCTTTATTTACTTAACTTTGTTTTCAGCAATACTGTATTTAAACTCTTTTTTAGCTTCAGCAGCACCTTTGTCGGACTGAGGTGTATAAGCGTATTCATATTCAGCAAAGTTGAGCGACACATTTTCTGTCAGCCGGTCTTCACCCCCACTACCACCCGTACTGACGGAACTCACAAACACCTGTTTCATCTTGATGATAATATATTCCACTGCCGTTCCGCCCGCTTTACGGACAGTCAATGTGGCTTCTGGAATATGCGTGCCATCACAAGCGTGTTTCATCAATAAATGCGACCCAGAATCAACATATTTGGTAATACTGAGATCGTGGACATTGACTTTCCCCGCACCAGAACCTCCCCCCATATGAGCGTTGGCACTATTTGACATACCCCAGCTCCAAGCCAAAACATCAACTTCTTTTTTATGCTTGTCGTCTCTGGATTCACCCTCAATACCAGATAATTTCAAAAACATATCTACAGCCATGTTATTCACCCTTCTTAGTTTAAGTTACTACAAAATACTTTTGCTTTAACAGAGACATTAATCCTGACTAAAGCAAAAGCGACAATTAACCGCCGGCTTTTGCAGACGGCAGTTTAGAAACAAGCCGCAAAGAAACAGTCAAGCCCTCTAACTGATAATGCGGCCTTAGAAAAAATTTGGAGGTGTAATAGCCGGGATTCCCCTCAACTTCCTCAACCACCACTTCTGCCGCCGCCAATGGCTTTGAAGCTTTGGTTGACTCGCTGGAGTTTTTAGGATCACCATCCACATAATTTAATATCCATTTATTAAGCCAACGCTCCATGTCATCACGTTCTTTAAACGAGCCTATTTTGTCGCGCACAATACATTTTAAGTAATGCGCAAAACGACAAGTTGCAAACAGGTACGGCAAGCGAGCCGCCAAATTCGCATTGGCAGTGGCATCCGGGTCATCATATTCAAAAGGCTTTTGCAAAGATTGCGCGCCAATAAACGCAGCCAAATCAGAGTTCTTTTTGTGCAACAGTGGCATAAATCCCGCTTTGGCAAGCTCCGCTTCACGACGGTCACTGATTGCAATTTCGGTCGGGCATTTCATGTCCACACCGCCATCATCAGTCGGAAAAGTATGCACCTGCAGATTTTCAACCGCACCGCCGGACTCGATACCGCGAATTCTGGAACACCAGCCATACAATTTAAAAGAGCGGTTGATGTTGGTTGCCATCGCATACGCCGCATTGGTCCAGGCATAATTTTTACTATTCGCCGCTTCGGTGTTTTCTTCAAAATCAAACTCATCAACTGGATCCGTTTTGGCACCGTAAGGCAGTCTGGAAAGCACCCGCGGCATGGCCAAGCCAATATATTTTGAATCATCAGATTCGCGCAATGAACGCCACGCGGCATAATCAGGGGTAGAAAATATTTTGGTTAAATCGCGCGGATTGGCGAGTTCGCCCCAAGACTCCATTTGCAAGGTCGAGGGAGAAACACCCGCTATGAATGGTGCATGGGATGCGGCTGAAATTTGCGCCACTTGCGCCAACAGCGCAACATCTTGGGGCGAATGATCAAAGAAATAATCGCCCATTAAGCAACCGAAAGGTTCGCCCCCAAATTGGCCATATTCCTCTTCATAGAGCTTTTTAAATAACGGGCTTTGATCCCAGGAAATACCTTTATATTTTTTAAGGGTTCTGCCCAACTCTTTTTTAGAGATGTTCATGACCCTAATTTTGAGCATTTCATCAGTCTCAGTGTTATTGATCATGTAGTGCAGTCCTCGCCATGACCCTTCCAGTTTTTGAAAGTTATCATGATGCAGGATAAGATTGATTTGCTCGGTCAGTTTTTTGTCAATTTGCGCAATAATGGCTTCAATTGAAGCAACGGCATCATCAGATATCACTGAGGTATCTTTTAAAACAAATTCAGCCAATGTCTGAACGGCATTTTCGACCTCTGTCTTGGCCCTATCTGACTGCGGCTTAAACTCTTTGTTTAAGAGCAAAGAGAAATCACTGGTTTCTGTTACTTGTCCAGTGGGTTGGGTTGTTGTTGCAGTTTCTAATTCCGCCATGGCTTATTCTCCGCTCTCTTTAGTTTCAACGGCCTCTTTCTCTTCAGTCGTATCGGCAGGCTTGGGTGCTGCCACCAGCGACTGCAACAAAACGGGGTTGTTAAGCCAATCAGCAATCAATTGTTCTGCGCCGCCTTTACCATCCATATAGGTAACTAAGTTAGCCAACTGCGTTCTTGCCTCCAGTAGCTTGTCCAGTCCTGCTACTTTTTTGGCAATGGCCGCCGGGGAAAAGTCGTCCATACTTTGAAAAGTAATATCAACATTGAGGTTGCCTTCCCCCGTTAAGGTATTGGGAACCCTAAATGCCACGCGGGGTTTCATCGCTTTTAAGCGCTCATCGAAATTGTCCACATCAATTTCCAGCATTTTGCGATCACCAACCTCTGCTAGAGGCTCTTTTGGATTGCCGGATAAATCGGCCAACACACCCATAATAAAAGGCAGTTGCACTTTTTTTTCAGCACCGTACAGCTCTACATCATATTCAATCTGAACTCTAGGTGCGCGGTTACGCGCTATAAATTTTTGACTACTTTCTTTTGCCATTTCACACCTCTTAGGTTATTAGGTTATATAGTTAAAATAGGTTTTGTGTGTTACTCATTTTCATCCTGTTGCCTGCCTAAAACAATGCTGGCTTCACTGATTCCAGTAGGTGCTATGTCTTTGATCACATCCATAAAATTTTTACCCACTAGCCTTATTGCGCGATCAATAAACAAGGGTACGGGGCTAGATGGCTCATGCTTGTTATAATAATCGCAAACCAGATTGAGCGTTCTGATGACATCTTGATTATTATTGATAACGCCGGATATTGATTTTGTTACCGCTACTGTAGTAACGTCTTCGTGCAGAAGTTCTGCTGTTGTCGAGTCATCGCCAACGCCCCTTTTCTCCAGAGCTGCCATTAAAAATAGTTTACTTTCTTTTAAGAACGACCGTAAATCGATAAAACTCGGCGCTTCACCCACGCCTATATGATTGGTTACCAAGGCTTCTAATTGATTAAGATTTTCAAGGCTTGCTGTTATTGCCTGCAAAGTTTGCTGCAATTGATCCAGTTCAATATCCTGAACGGCCGCATCAAGGGTGATTGGGTTAACTTCCTTTTCACTACTTGTCGCAGTGGTTTTTCCTAAGGCAATGCTGATGTCACGAAAATTGAATTTTCCCAGTGCTTTAGACTCAACAAGCGGTTTTTGTTGCAGGGGCCTGAGCATAATTTCATTGTCACATAAGGACATAAGGACATTAACTCTTTCGGTAGGGTCGTTGTCATCCTCTGGATCAAGCTGTGGATGAATACTGTCCCAACGTTGTTCGGTCAATATTCTAATAAGGGTAAGACCATCCTGTAATCCAGAAAAACCTTGTAGCGCGATAAGTGCGCGCAAATAACCGATTAACACGCGCAAATCAATGGTTCTTGCCAGTAGCTCCTCTGAATATTTTTTAATTTCACGCCAATTAGGCGGCTCTGCCTCAATAATGGTATCACCCATTTGCTGTTCTGGCTTACCTTTTAGCATTTGTTCAAGCGCAGTAAACGCTGGATCATATTGCAGATCATCACCACACACTTTACCGGGACTTATTTCCTTTAAATATCCATCAATATCAATAGCCAATGTCGTTTCCCCTCAAGTATCTGATGAATAAAATAGACATCCAAATTATATTGCGACACCAAAACCATCTCATAAAACCTTAGCCCGCTGTGTTGTATTGTAGTGAATCCATTTATTAAAAGATGTGACGTAGTTCACACAATAAATGTGAAGTAGATCACACAATGAAAAATAGTTTTCCATTATTTCGCGTTAGTTCTGACGACTACAATCACGGTGACATTATCCCTCGCACCACGCGCCAAAACTTCGTTAACTAAGGCATCCGCAATGTCATGATAAGGATTAACTTGCAGGACGCGCTCAATTTCATTAAAACTCATTTCTTTGTCCAAACCATCGCTGCATAACAAAAAAGCATCACCTGCCAACACTTCAAGTATTGCCATATCTAACACCAAATCATCATCCGCACCCACTGCCCGCGTAATGATGTTGGCATTTTTAATCGACCAACTAGATAACGGTTGCTCTTCATTTTCACAGTGATCTTGAGTAAGTTGCTTTAAGGTATTGTCCCGAAAACGATACAAACGACTGTCACCCGCCCAAACAAATGCACAACGTTCCGACCCACCTACCAAACCAATCACGGTACTGCCC
>JABFRM010000010.1 GCA_013141155.1 Methylococcaceae bacterium
GATTACAATCGGGATGCAACCTTAATGTATCCCTATCGAGGGTTTGACCAAGCCGAACCTGGTTATCGGGGCGTATGTCATATTGCACGGAATGTCAGTGCACCATATCCTTTTTGCGTAGTGTTTCGGCGTGAAATCTGGGCGCAACTGGATGGGTTCGACCCAAGCTTATTAGGGCCATTGGCTTTGTTGGATTTTGCCCTGCGTGCTTCAATGCTTGAATGGCGAAGTGTTATTGAGCCGCAATGGTGCTTTGTGGCGTCTGGCGGCGCGTTTGCCGCTGAACAATTTACGCAAGATCAACAGGTATTTAAACAACGTTGGCAGAGCAGATTCGAACACGGCGATGCTTATTACAACCCCAATTTAGCGGATTATAGTCCCGATATGGGGTTAGCTATTTAAAGCGTCCCTAGTAGTTAAACAAATATCGCCAGATTTTTGGCAAAATGGCCTTAATCACTTGATAGCTTGGTTTGGGGCGGCGGCAATAGGTTTCATCATTAATAAAAATAATTTCACGCCCCAACCAAGACAACGGCAAAATCGCTTTATAATCCGATTGTAAAACCAGATCAAATTGATTGCGTAATTTAAAATATTGCCAATAACGCTTAATGATATTTTTTGAAACGGCTATCGTAATTGCACCTGGAATTTGCATGGGCAAATGATTATGCGGTACTGATAAATAACACACGGTTAAATCTGGGCGTTGTTTCATGGCTTTAACCAATTGACTTTGCATCTGCGTTGCTTGGGTGTGGATGTTGCAAGAAACCAAAATGCGTTTAATGCGTGGTTCAAAAAAGACTGGTTCCAGAGCATCAACGGGCTTGGTTATACCGGTTAAAGTAATTGCTTTTTTGCCTGTAATCCGTTTTTTATAATCTTCGATACTGTCTAAATGTAATTGCGCTAAATCTAATTTGCCGAGTAGCGCATAGTACAAGGCCTTTTTGGCAATCCATTTAACCGTATTATTCACCGCATGGCTATCGCTGTGTTTTTCTAACAGATATAACACATTGCGATTATCATAATACAAAATCCAACTGGGCACTTTTGCAGCCGCTGATAAATGCCAAATGAGTGAGTTGGCGGAAACCAAAATACGCTTTCCCATGTTGGCAATGCGTAAACACCATTCAACATCATCAAAATGAATGAAGAAATCCAGCCATAACCCTGATTGTTTGGCAATCGGCGCACGAATCAATAATGATGCCGCCGCAACATAATCAACATCCATCGTCGCTTGGCAATGTGTCAATATTTGGGTCAGATCGACCTCTTGGCTTAATAAGTCCCTCAATGGCTGCGCACGCCAACCAGGCACTTGTTCAAAATGGCGATTCAGCACCAACGTGCCACGACTCCGGTCAACAAATGCCCCCATTTCATTAATTTGCCACGGATAATCCAATTGCAACATAGTCGATCCGGCAACGGCGGCATCGGGATTATGCTCCAAGGCTTTAACCAATTCCGATAAAGCATGTTTATGCACGACAACATCGTTATCCAATAACCATAGATACTCATATTGCCCGTCCGGTTGCGCAAATGCCCAAGCCAAACCGGTATTAAAACCACCGGTGCCGCCTAGGTTTTCAGTGTTACGAATAAGGGTGATGGCGGGGAACAATTTTTCCAAAGCGGCGACCGTTCCATCATCACTGGCATTGTCAACCACTAAAATATCCAACAATTCAGCAGGATACATAATACCTGAGAGTGAGTTTAATAAGTCGATGACATAATCTTTTTTGTTCCAGGTGACTATGATTATCAGGATTTTTGCGCGAGGGGTAGACATCTTTAAGTGCGTTTAAAAAGTTGATGGAGAATACTGTTTTGTTTATAAAAAGGTAAAAAAATGTTGTGTAAATCTGCTGGTAACAGTGTTTTGTCAATCGGCTTCAGCAAGCCTTCACGTACCGCTTTAGCATAACAACCCAGTTGCCCAAACAGACTGGCGCTATATAAGCCGATCAAGACCCGCGATAGCAACATATAACTGGCCTGGGGCTGTGGATAATAACAGCGGATTAACCACAGCGTATTACGCGTCGGAAAAAATACGCGTCGCCAGCCAGGCCGTTGATTAGGCGTGCCTCGGTGAATAATTACGCATTCGGGGTCGTAAATAATATCGTAGCCCTGTAATCGGACTTTAAAGCTCACGTCAATTTCATTTTGATACAGAAAAAAATCATCAGGATACCAGCCAATTGCCTTAAACAAAGCGCGTTTGATAATAAATCCGCAACCGATAAAAAAAGGCGAAGTGGCCAGCACTTGCTGTTGCGGCAAATGCCAACTCCATTGCGGTTTACCATCTAAGCCTTGAATATGACAGGCGGTAATACCCAAGGCAAGATTTTGATCCATCCGTTTCATGGCTTGCTCAATCTTCGTCATATCAACCGGACAAGAGTCATCATCTAAGACTAAAATATAGTCACCCGCAGCCTGATTAAATCCGGCTTTATAACCTGCTATACCCAGATTATCGGCAAGTAAAATGGCGGTGATAGCCGATTGTCCGCTTAAAAATTCCGCAGTGCCATCACTGGAGCCATTATCAACGGCAATGATTTCGATATTTGGGTAGTGTTTGCAGAGCTGACTAAGTTGAAGTGTGGTAGTTTGCGTTTCAGCCAAGCGATTAAAATTAAGATAGACAATGCTGAGTTTGGTGTGGTCCATGAAGACTGATCTGTTTTTAAAATGCGCTAAGTGGCATGGGTTCGCTTTGACTGGCTAGTTTAACATTGCCTGTTGTTTGCTTTAAAGGTAATTTTCAGAATGGTAAGAAAAGTGATGACGGGTTATCGGTAGGGTATCTCGCGTCAAAACGCCAAAATATCGCGCCATTCTTTGCACGCCTTCATCTTTACGCATCGCATGGTCGAGATACTATGTCGGGTTAAAACCCGACTTCCAATCTGCGTAACATCAGTTAAGAAATATCCTAAACGCAACATTACTTGCTCGGCACCAACACAGTAAGCCACCTTATTTTTTAAGGATTACTTCAACAACTTCAACCCCGGCGGCAACGCTTCCCCAAACATTTGCTTGGCTTCCGCTTCATCCAATTCCCGGTAAGCTTCCACCATTTCAACCCAAGCAGCAGGTGCTTTGCTGAGCTTTAATTTCTCAATAACCTGCACCCGCAGTGGCTCATCAATATCTCGCGCCCGATCGTTACTCATTCGTGCCATCAAAGTGGCGGCAAAACCGATCTGTGGTATTTTTTTCCAGTCTTCCGCTAATAAACTGGGCAGCCATTGCGACACTTCCTTAACTGTAATCACATTATGATTACTGCCATGAAACGGTACACGCGCGGCAACCCGTCCCACTGCCCACCAAGTTTGTGCGGGTTCGCTCGATTTTTGCAAGCGGTTTAACAACCAGCTCACCAATTGGATCTTATCGCTAACCGGCAAGCGTTCCAGCACGGCTGCCAAACGCACCATGTCATCGTAGCCGCGGGTTTTGAGATGCTTGGCAACACTGGGTTGCCGCGCTGAGGCAGGATTAATGAACTTGGCAATATCGCCGAAAACTTGTTGTTGCGCTTCCGTACTTAAACCGCCTGCAACCCGCCGCCACAACGTCCACCACTCTGTCCAGTTCTGGGTTTCGTTGACGAATTGGATACTGTGTGGATACAGCTTCCAACTTTGTTCTACTCGCCAATCATCGAGAGGATACCCAAAACCTGGACGCAAACAAAAACCCACTAAGCTAAGCCACAGCCGTTCATGCTGTTCCGAGCGTCGCCGATATTTGCCGCCCTCCAATAGCACTGCAAACAAGGCGCGTAATAAAGACGTTTCCCACTCAGCCCTTACGCCTAAAATTCTCTCAAGATCGGTACGTAAATTCTTCACTGCCGCCGGATTCACGTCTTTAGATTTAGAGCCGAAAACCGCCTGAATTTTTTCAGCAGCTTGGTTAAAGTTGGCTGGCAAAGCGGCGCTTAATGTTTGCACGCCAGATTTTTTGCGGATTTGAAATTCCACATTCCAGCGTTGTTTGCTGGCATCCACTGCGACACATTGAATTTTTAAGGTGCCCACTTCGGTTTGTGTCACCGCCAATTGCACGATTACTTCTTGGTTAGCGAGCGTGGCATCCTGCTCAAAAGCCACAGCCAACGGCGGCAAGGAATGAAAATGTTCGTCGGTAATCACTGCCAGATCGCCTGGTTGGTAAGCGGTATCCGTGGAAGTTGACGCTAAGTGGAAGCGCACTGGCAAACCTAAGCGCAAGGCAAATTCTCGACATGGCAATACCACCTCATCACCTTCATCACTGCCGCGCGGCAAGATGCACACACCTTGTTGCGGAGAGGAACTGTCCGCCGTCTCCACTAACAGAAAATAACTGCGTGCTGCACCGCCACCAATTTTGAGCTTTTTATCGCGCCGCGCCAAAGCATAACTCACCGCACCTAAAGCGACGGATAGTTCTGGGTGTTTATTTTCCAGCAACAGCAACGGCCTATCTGACCAAGAACGGATTAAATCAATGGCACGTTGCGTAATCGGTTGGCTACGAAACACGCCGCCGTTTAACAATAACGCATCCGGCACGCAGCCTCGACCTTGTAGTGCGTCAGTGGCAACTTGTTGATGGTGTTTTAAAAACGCCGCGATGTGTTTAGAGATGGCAGGTTCTGCGGCGTACGGCAACCCAAATTCCACTACGCCGCTGCGTTTTCGATCCGGTAATTCATCCAAACCCGACAAGGGGAAAAAACCATCCAGCGCAATTTGCCGGACTTCTTCCCGCGCCAGGACAACTGAACGCGAACCGCCAATGAGCAGGGAACCGCCGCCCAACAAGGTCACGCGCAATTGCTCTGGAGCATCAGCGGCTAACAATTGCTCTTTAACCAAGCGACATTGTTCAATCAAATGCGACAAGTCCGCCGCCGACAAGCGTTTCGTATCCGTCATCAAATGGCTTTCTGCCAGATGTGCCAAGGCTAAATCAATATTATCGCCACCCAGCATTAAATGGTCACCAACGCCGATACGCGTCAACTTTGGCTCATGTTCGCCCTGCTCCACTTTAATCAGGGTTAAATCGGTTGTGCCGCCGCCAACATCGCATACCAACAACAAATGCACGTCTTTTAAGGCTTGTTGAAGCTTATCACTATTGCAACGCAACCAGTCATAACACACCGCCTGCGGTTCTTCCAGCAGGCGCACTTGCGTAAATCCCGCCAGTTTCGCCGCTTCCAGCGTCAAAGACCGCGCCGCCTCATCGAAAGATGCGGGTACGGTCAGGACAATGTCTTGTTGCTCTAGCGGCGCATCTGGGAATTTATGCCGCCACACGGTACGGATATGAATAAGGTAACTGGCACTGGCATCCAAGGGCGATACTTTCACCGTATCTGCATGACTGCCCCAAGGCAAAATGTCCGCTGTTGCATCGACGGCAGGATGCGATAACCAACTTTTCGCGCTGGTCACCAAACGCCCTTGCGATTTAGCACCTAAAACCCGCGCCGCTTCGCCGATAATAGCAGTTTCACCTGCCGCTGAAAATAATCGGTCACTGTTTGCCAATTCCCCTTCTGCTGGGTGATAACGCACAGAAGGCAACAGCGGTTTAGCCGCCACCTCGCCAGGAGCGATAAGTTGTTCGATGGCAAACAGTTGAATGTTTTGTGCAGCTTGATCTTGCTGCACATAGGCGACAACGGTGTGCGTGGTGCCTAAGTCGATACCGACCAAATAATGGGAAGATGAATTTTTCACGACTGATGAATATGGGTTTAAAAAAATGGCGCTTATTGAAAGAATGCAATAACGATAAAGGCTATGGCAGTGTTCAAATAGACATTATCTACTAAACCAAAAGCTTTAAGTAGCGTAAAAACTGCATAGCCTTGGTTTATAAGCGGCAATGCTCTCTTGAGCGCATAAGCCCTCCTGATTATAAAGATGCTTCAGCTAAGCACCTGCAAATTTAGTGATGCGTAGTGATATATTGATGCTTTGCCCTCGTTTTTATGGCGTTATTTGTAACCGCTATGACTAAATGAGTATCAATAGCCGTATAAATGCGTTGGCCGAACTTAAATAAAACGAAGGAATGGTGCGCATAATTTTATACAAATTATGTTTTTAGGTTATTTGACACATTCAATGCGGCAAATAACGCAATACATTACGCCTATAATTCAAGGCATTGCTAATAAATATCCCTTAAATTACATTAAATGTGTCAAATAACACAAATTTAATGCGTTAAATAACACAGTTTAATTAAATATGGCCGCGCATGATCGAATTTTTCACAACCAGCTCGACATAGAGACAAATACACCGCAACAAAAAAACCCTTAATACATTGAATTTATAATAGCTATTTATAGCCCCTTAAAATAAACGCGTTTTTTTAGCTTATTCGTACAATTTGGCATAGAACATGCCTTATTAACAGTAACTATGGATGGCTAATATTAAGCAGCCATTAGTTAAACTTAACAATAATGAATGTTTTAGGAGAAATGTATGACACGCTCAATAAAAATCAAAAGGACTGCGTTTAGTTCAATTTCAGCCGTAGTCGTGTTAGCGGCTAGCCAAGGTGCATTTGCGCATACGCGCCTAGAAACCGCCACGGTACCGGAAGCAACCAGAGTGCATAATGCGCTTAATGTGAGTCATGGCTGTGCTGATCCCACCGGTGCATTAGCGGGCGAAGGGGCTTTAAAAAATCAACCAACAAGAGGTACCACAGTAGTTTTCCCTAATGCTATTAGTTATTTACCTATCATTGGGGTTGACTCCACTTCTGACGGCAAAGGCACAGCAAAAGTTTATACCCCTAATAAAGCTGATGCGTACTATACGCCCTTGGCTGGCATAGGACAGTTGATCCATACCGGTGGGCCATGGGACTACACGAATATAAAAGTGGATGCTTTAAAAAACAAAGATGGCTTTTGGGCCGGTGGTGCGCCGTATGATCAAACCATTAGCACTTATGTGCAAGTCGCTTTTTATTCCGCCGCGGTTACGATTGCCCCGACTTCTTGCGCCCGTTCAGTTACTTTTGAACTTGCGGTTGCGGATATTTGCGATTTGACTGCCAAAAGCCCGAATATTGGTGATGCGCAAGCGTTATTTTGGTCACCGATCCCCAATTTTGAAGGTGTGCCAGGGCAGCCTTTTGGCGCCGGCGTGGGTGATCCGGCTCGTGCTAATAATCCCGTTCCGGTTGGCCCTAAATTTTCTAATTACGATGGCTGGTCAAACGGCGACAAAGTGGGCATGGGCGCTGCCACAGCAAAAGCTGGCGATGGCTGGAATTCACCTGCCACTTTAAAAGTCACCCGCGATCTGGTTAAAAATCCGTTGCCTGCTAGCTGTACCGGCAATGCGGGCAAAGGCGACGATGTATATATTTATCCTTCTGCTGAGCAAATTAATAAAGAATTGCCGGTCTGGTCCAATCCTGATCAAACTGGCAGCAACTATTGGAAATAAAAGTTGGATTATCGACGCTTAATTAAATCTATAGAGCGCCGACGCCTGAACTCAGTTAGTTATCATATTCAGCACGCTTGCTTGTAAGCGTGCTGTTTTTGTAAGGCTTAGCTGTGTTTTAGGATAAAATGTAGCAACGAAAGCAGTCAGTTCGTCTACTTAGGCTGACTATCTGAATCCAGAAGACCAACATTTTTAGCGTTGCCAAGCACTGGTACGCGAGCGACACGAGTTATTATTATGAAAAATACAGTATTGAAAAAAATTTTACTATCCACAGCAATCCTATTGAGCGCAGGGTTTTCGTCTATAACCTTAGCCCATTCAGGCGGCGCAACGCTTGGCGCTGATGCCAGCGCAACTGATTTGGCTTCTGTTACTTGTTATGACGATGGCAATGGTCCAGCGGATCATTTATTGATCGCGGTAGAAGATGGTTCCGCTCCCATCCCAGGCTTATTGGTGAATATGCAAGCCTTTAAAGATAACAAAATGACCAATGTCACTGATCCAGTTTCGGGCGATGGAAATTCTAGCCCAGAAGCAATGCTTCGAGGTGGCAATGGCGATTATCGTATCTCCGTGAACAAAACCAATACGGGTCTCAGAGATTTTGAGGTTACGTTTCATTGTGAAACCAGTAATAATATCCATACCGGTACGGATATTAATGTTTTACAAGTGCAATAATTGCCAGGATCACCGCGGTAAGCAATTTAAATTTATAGTATATATCTACAGAAAACACACGCTCAACCATTATTAACGGGTCTTTCAGTTATGCTGCTGAGCGATTTTGTCAAGCACCAGGAAAGCGATAGCAACGCACATAACCTTCGGGTGGCGTTGGCTATTGCGCCACCTCATTCAAAAATATTCACGTATGATTCAGCGATTATTAACCTTAATTTGCGCCTTACTGCTATACCTGATGTCAGGCCTAAGCTTCGCAGAAACCGAGCGCAAAGCCCCAAGTTGTGCATTAACTTCAATGGATACCCTGCAACGCTATGATTTGCAGAAATTTCAGGGCAAAGTTGTTTATGTGGATTTTTGGGCTTCCTGGTGTCCGCCTTGCGTAAAATCGTTTCCTTTTTTGAACGATCTTGAGCATGATTTTAAAGATCAAGGTTTGCAAGTTATTGCGATAAATTTGGATGAAGCGTTGCAAGACGCAAAGGATTTCCTAGCAAAGCAGCCTGCCAACTTTACGCTAGCGCTGGATACCAGCAAACAATGCGCGCAAGCGTTTGGGGTTATGGCGATGCCGTCCTCTTATTTAATTGACCGCAAAGGCATTATACGGCACACCTCCCTAGGATTTCGGCCAGAAACTGCCAAAGCATTGCGGACTTTAACCCAGCAATTGTTAAAAGAATCTGGTGAGCAAAAGTAAATGAACATAAGGTTATTTGCACTGTTAATTCTTTTTATGCAAGGCATTACAGGATGCGCTGCTGTTGCACCGTGGGAACGCGGCACTTTAGCGAAGCCGCACATGGCGATGGATCCCCATCCCCTCCAGACTGTGATGCGTGCGCATAACTACAGCAGCCGCGAGGCAGCGGTAGGCGGCCATTCTTCAGGAGGCGGTGGCTGTGGCTGTTACTAAAGCTAAACTATCCCTGCTTGCAAAGTCTGCCACACAACGCTCTCTGCCAGTTAAAACGCCTACAAGTACCCCCAAATCCAAATCGACCGCTATTGCCAACGCTTCGCTACACGCTTTGACTGCCGCAGCCTTGGCTTTGCCTGGCTTAACCCTGTCGCCAGTAGTCATGGGGAGCGATGATGAAGTCAGCTTTCAATATGGGCATTATCAAGAGGGTAAACGGGATCTTGCTAATATTCGTAGTAATTTAAAACCCATCGAAGTGGACAGTCTGCAAGGCAGCGCACGCGTATCCCTGACGGATCGGGTTAAATTTGCATTTAACTATCTTCAAGACACCTGGAGTGGCGCAACCCCCATCAGCACTGCGCCGCTTGCTTTCAGGGAAAACTATGTCAAATCGACAACCTCCGGCGCATCGCCCTATATAATGCCCTCAAACCTCACCCCTACCCGCCTTGATGCACAGCTCAACCCTTTGATGCTTGATCCTGCCACAGGTAAATTTATTAAAAATACGCAATTGGTACATACACTGTCTTCTGCTTCGCCCGAGACCCGCAAACAAGGGGACTTCAAACTGGGTTATGAATGGGATGAAGCGGCGGTTGAGTTAGGCGGCGGCATTTCGCTTGAAAACGATTATGAATCGCGCTTTGGCAATGTCGGTGGACGAATGGATTTTAACCAGAAGCTGACTACGCTCAATCTAAACTTAAGCTATACCAATAGCATTACCCAAGCCACGTTGGATCATGATGCCGCACCTTATATTTATGAATCGTCCAACCCGCTCGCCAGTTATAATTCAACCCATACCAGCAGCCAACTTGCAAATGTTGGCACGTCCTCATCGTTGGCAAAAGTACTGACGGGCAATCGAGAAGATTGGGCAACCGTTCTGGGATTAACGCAAGTTTTGAATAAACAGGCGATAATTGAAGCGAGTCTCGGTTATACGAACAGCGCTGGCTATATGGCGAACCCTTATAAAACAGTCACCACTGTTTTTGTTGATCCCGCGCAAACACCTGGTGCTGGCGGCGTCTTAAATGGCACAGTACTCGCCTTACTTGAAAAACGACCGAATGAACGCAACCAATGGTCAGCTAACTTTCGTTACGTGCAACAAATAGAATCCCTAAATGCAGCACTCCATGCCAGTTACCAACTTTTTCACGATGACTGGGGCATTACCGCCCACACTTTTGAGCTGGATTGGGCGCAACCTATGGGGGATAGCTGGATGGTTACACCTAGGATTCGATACTATTCGCAAGATGCCGCTGATTTTTATGTACCCTATATGGTGTCCAAACAAGCAACACCGGGGGGGAGATTTTTAGTGCCGTTGAACACAACCAAACTCCCTGCCAACTACTCTAGCGACCAGCGACTTTCCGCATTTGGCGCATTAAGCGGCGGCATCGCGATCAACAAGCAATTTGCCAAAGGTGTTAGCCTAGAAGTCGGTGCGGAATATTATACCCACGCCGGATCACTGATGTTGGGTGGTGCTGGCGAAGGCGCTTACGCTGATTTTAATTATTATATGGTTAATGCGGCGCTGAAAGTTGATTTATCGGCGCTATCATTGTCTAAGGGTAAATTTTTCAATCACAGTGAACATATAGATCATAGCGAACACGCTGGTCATTATCAGGACAGCGGAGATAAAAAGCAAAGCCAGCCGCACCATAATCATCACAACGCGCCTGCTGGCGTCATGTTTGACCACCTACTGGGTAATGCCGGTGATTTTATGGTCGGTTATCGTTATATGTATGCTTTTCAGGGCGGCTCAATGCAGCACGGCGCCGATAACGTCAGTGATCGCGCCATTATTAATGCCGGCTGTAATGGCAAGCCGTGTTATGTAGCGCCAAATAGTATGAATATGCACATGCACATGCTGGATTTGATGTATGCGCCAACCGATTGGTTGACGCTAATGCTGATGCCGCAGTTTCTGGATATGAACATGGCCATGCAGCCTTTGGAAGGCGCACCGAATAGCACTGGCTTAACAAATGCCGCCGTGCAACATTCGCAACATCCCCATAACACTGGTGGTATTGGCGACACCAGCCTGTATGCACTGTTTAAATTATTCGACCTCCCAGGACATCATTTTCACGCAACGCTGGGGATCAGCGCACCAACGGGTGATGTGGGTATACAACTCCGTGATACCCACGGTGTCGCTATTGGTTTTATCCACTATGGCATGCAATTGGGTAGCGGTACTTGGGATTTTAAACCCAGCCTCACCTATACCGGCGAGTTGGATGAATGGTCATGGGGTGCGCAACTAAACGGCATTACACGGCTTGAAGATCGCAATTCTTCAGGATTTGCCTATGGGGACATTTTTCAAGGCACGGCTTGGGGAAATTACCAATTGTCAAATTGGCTTTCAGCCTCCGTACGCGGCGTTTATACGCTTCAGGGTCAGAATACAGGCGCGTATAATGGCAAATATGCCCCCATCGGCCCTATGGACTACGCCAGCAGCTACGGCGGACGCTATTGGGATGTTGGATTTGGTCTAAGTGCCGCCGTACCTTCTGGCGATTTGCAAGGCAACCGCTTGAGTTTTGAATGGCTACAACCAGTGCATGATGAGGTGAATGGTTATCAATTGCCTCGGGAAGGGGCGCTATCGGCCACTTGGAATTATGGGTTTTGAGGGATAAAGTTTCAGGCTTTATCGTGTGGGCGCGAATGAGTCCGCACCCACAGCATCCGTTTAGCCTAACTTAATGTTAATGCCATTTCTGAGTAGTAACAATATAAAGATTCAGCAACCATGACCGTACAGCATTTAGCGTGAAATTTTACCAACATGCTTTCAAAGCAATGGGTACGCCCTGCGAAATTCAACTTTATAGCCAAACACCAGCCAAAGCCACACAGGTTGTCAACAAAGTTATCGCCGAAATAGCGCGCCTAGAAACACGCTACTCCCGTTATCGCAACGACAGCTTTCTCTCAAAAATCAATCAAATCGCCGCCCTTGGCGGCAGTATCAGTGTCGATGCGGAAACCGCTGGATTACTTAACTATGCCGCGACCTGTCACATCCAAAGTGATGGCTTATTTGATATTACTTCGGGTATCTTGCGGCGTGCCTGGCGATTCGACCAAAACACCCTGCCCGATCCACAGCACCTTGCCGCATTACTGGAAAAAGTAGGTTGGCACAATTGCCGCTGGCAATCACCCACCCTTAAATTTCTAATCCCTGGCATGGAACTTGATTTCGGCGGCATCGTTAAAGAATATGCCGCTGATCGGATTGCTGCCCTGTGCTGGACGGAAGGCGTGCAACATGGCTTAATCAATTTAGGTGGCGATATTAAAATTATCGGCGCGCAACCAGACGGGAACCCTTGGCGCATCGCCATTCGTGACCCTCGGCATCCCGATGGCCTATTACAAACCCTGTTGTTGCAACAGGGTGCCTTGGCGAGCAGCGGTGATTACGAACGTTGCATCACTATTGCAGGCGTGCGTTACGGGCACATACTTAATCCCAAAACTGGCTGGCCGGTACAGCATTTAGCCGCAGTCAGCGTAGCAGCAGATTTTTGTGTGGTTGCAGGCAGTGCGGCGACTATTGCAATGCTTAAAGCGCACAACGGCATTCAATGGCTGGAGGATTTGAGCTTGGCACATTGCTGGGTTGATGTCACGGGCAAGACCGGTGGGTCGCCGGCGCATGGGAACGATAATCATAAACGCCCCCTCCTTGGAAAAAAGGGCTAGCGGAGGTTTTATTTAAAATCCCCCTCATTTTTCACAGAAGCTGACCGGGGTTTGCAACCTGCCTTGAACCAACGCGAGGTATTTGAAGTATTTTTGAATTTTGCATTTGATGAAGGTGCTTTACCCACTGTATTTCACATAGGGCCATTTTTTAAAATACCCCGCCAAGCCCCATTTTAACAAGTCTTGGACACCAAGCGGGGCAAGTGTGCTTGGTCGGCTTAATGGTGTTAAAATGACCCATTTTGACACCCGTACTTAACGTTGCTGATGCGTTGAGATGCCATTTTCCCCCAGCTTTATATATATGAAAACGCTTACCTTTGCCGCTTTGATTGTTTTATTGACCACAGTATTCGGCTATTTAAGTAACTTACCGCAAGCGGTAGGATTGGATATCCCAGAAGGGAAGCTCAATAGCTTATCGTTTGCACCGTTTCGCGAAGGACAAGGGCCTTTGGATGCCATCTTCCCCAGCGTTGCAGAAATGGAAGCAGATTTACAGTTAATGAGTAAAAAAACCCATACCATTAGGGTTTATGCCAGCTCTGAAGGCAATATGCCTGCCTTGCCACCGTTAGCTAAAAAATACGGCCTAACTATATTGCAAGGCGCATGGCTAGGGATGGGGCCTAAAGACAATCAATTAGAAATCAACGCTTTAATTAAAGCGGCAAATAATTATCCCGAGGTCATTAAGCGCGTGATTGTCGGGAATGAGGTATTGTTGCGCGGAGATCTAAAACCGGAACAACTGATTGACTATATTCGCACAGTAAAACGTGCAGTTAAACAGCCAGTCTCTTACGCAGACGTTTGGTCTATGTACATGAAATACCCACAACTGATCAAAGAAGTGGATTTTATCACTATCCATATTTTACCCTATTGGGAGGATGAACCCATTGCCGTTGAAATCGCACCTGCACATATTGCGCGGATTTATAAACAAGTGCAACAAGAAGCGAATGCGCAAGCACCTGGAATTCCTATCTTAATTGGCGAATCCGGTTGGCCGGGTGAGGGTCGGCAGCGAGGCCGTGCGATTCCCAGCGTAGTAAATGAGGCGAAATTTATCCGTGGCTTAATTAAAGTGGCCACCGACAATGGTTTTGACTACAACATCGTAGAAGCGATCAACCAATCCTGGAAAAGCGAGCTGGAAGGCGTGGTTGGTGCAAATTGGGGACTGTATTCAGTGGATCGGCAAGAAGTCTTTCCCTTGACAGGTAAAGTTTATGAGAATCCCAGATGGCTACAGAACACCTTAACAACGATTGGTTTATTTTTATTAGTGGTCGGCATTTTCTGGAAACCGTTACAAACCTTATCATCCCTGCCCTTATTGGGTTTACTGACCTTTACACAACTGCTGTTGCTTTTAGGGGTGCATCAGCTTGAGTATCTCTGGTACACCAGTTATAGCGATTGGCAACGTTTGCAAACCGTATTTTTGTCCGCACTAAACCTGCTGTTAGGTGGCCTGATGGTGCGGCGACTTTATGAATTGTTAAGTAAAAACGCTATCAATCTGAATATTGGAATGTGGTTTAACGCGCTATATTGGCTGGTGATTGCGTACGCGCTGTATAAAACCTACTGCTTAGCCACTTATAGTCGCTATGTCAGTTTCCCAACGGAAGCCACCGCGATTCCAGTCATGGGTATTATTGGATTAATATTGAGCTATTACTTAACTATCCAACCCAGATTCTGGCCTACTTTCAGCCTGTCGGCGTTACCGGGTGGATTTGAGTTTAAAACATCGTATCATCGACTTATAGGAATTACTTTGCTGAGCTTAGGCGTATTGATGATGGTTGAAGAAGTACGCGCTTTTGTCGAAAGCCGCGACTTTACTAATGATCACCCTGCACTGAGTGAACGGCTGCGTTTAGCCGTGACTTTTACTGTTGGTAATAAGCAATTGCTGGCTTGGTTATTCAGTATTGGTATATTGTCCATACCACTGCTACGGAGTAAACGCTTAGTTTTATAGCCAGTATAAACGCAAAAAATGCTTATCTTTTTGCAGTCGCGTATCCATTACCACTGCGTGCCTATCATTTATTAATTAGGAGCAAGGCTATGTCAGAATCAGTCATATTAAATGTAACCGGGATGAAATGCGGCGGTTGCGAAACAAATGTCACGCTTAAGTTAAACGCATTAGACGGCGTTAAATCCGTTAAGGCAAGCCATAGAGAAAAACAGGTGACGGTAGAATTTGATGCCGATAAAACCAGCGTAGCGGCTATTACTCAGGCAATTATTGCTGCGGGTTATGTGGTCGCTTGATCATCTGCTTTTCATTCTACATTGCCAACATCAACGCCGTTGCGCGCGTTAATATCTTGCGCATATTACCTAGAGGTTCGCTATGGACGCATCAAAAAATCCCCCTATGACTGAATTGCGTTTATCTATTTTAGGTATGCGTTGTGCGGGTTGTGTAAGTGCCGTCGAAGGTGCGTTGGCAAATGTGCCGGGCGTAACTGCCGCGAGCGTTAATTTTGCCGACCACTCCGCCTTGGTGAAGGGTAATGCTGCACCTGAGCTGTTAAAAGCCGCGGTAAACGCAGCGGGTTATGATGCCGCCGTAATGGAAGGTTTGGAAGATCCTGAGCAGCAAGAACGACAGGAACTTGCCCGTTATCGGGAGTTATTAAAAAAGGCCAGTGTGGCTGCCGCTTTTGGTGTGCCATTGATGCTCGCGGAACACATGGCTTGGTTGCCGGAAATTGGAGTGGGTGCAGGGCTATGGTTTTGGCCCTTGGTGGCAATATTCACTTTTGGCATTTTAAAGTATTCCGGTGGGCATTTTTTTACTGGCGCACTTAAAACCCTCCAGTTACGCCAAGCGAATATGGATACGTTAATTGCCCTAGGCACTGGATCAGCTTGGTTGTACTCGTGTGTCATACTTGATTATTCGGCTAGTTTGCCCGCCATTGCCAAACACGCTTATTTTGAAGCGTCCATAATGATTTTGGCGTTTATCAATTTGGGTTCGGCATTAGAAACGCTGGCGCGAGGGAAAACCTCCAGCGCCATTCGGAAATTAATTGGCTTGCAGCCGCGCACTGCACGGGTTATCCGTGAAGGCAAAGAAGTCGATATTCCTATTGAAGAAGTCGGGCTGGGCGAGACCTTAAGAGTCAGGCCAGGCGAAAAAATTGCGGTGGATGGTCAACTCATTGAAGGCTATTCCGCTATTGATGAGTCCATGTTAACGGGTGAATCAATGCCAGTTGAAAAAACCGTCGGCGCAACCGTGGTGGCAGGCAGCATGAATCAACAAGGCAGCTTTTTGTTCACCGCTACCCGCATTGGACGAGATACCGCCTTAGCACAGATTATCAACAGTGTCCGGCAGGCGCAAAGCAGCAAACCGGAAATTGCTAAATTGGCGGATAAAATCTCTGCGGTGTTCGTACCTACTGTGGTGGCTATTTCAACTTTAACTTTTTTGATTTGGTGGACATGGGGGCCAGACCCTGCGGTGGGTTATGCGTTTGTCACTTCAATGACCGTGTTAGTGATTGCGTGTCCCTGCGCATTGGGTTTGGCGACGCCGATTTCCATTATGGTGGCAGTCGGGCGCGCAGCGCAGTCCGGTATTTTGATCCGCCAAGGGGAGGCATTACAAACCGCAGGAAAATTGACCTGTGTCATCCTGGATAAAACCGGCACGGTGACCGCAGGCAAACCCTCGGTGGTAAGTGTGCAACCAATCGGCAGCTATACCGAAAACGACATCTTAAGCTTTGCAGCGAGCATTGAATCTGGCTCCGAACACCCGCTGGCGGCGGCCATAATCGCCGCCGCCAGCACACAAAACATTAAACCTCAAAAAGTCACCGAATTTGCAGCGATTATGGGTCAGGGCGTAACGGGGCAATTGGCCAAACAGTCGCTGGCATTTGGGAATCGTGCACTCATGGAAGCACAGGGGATTAAAATCACTCGACAGATCAAAAAACTGGAACAACTGGCAGGATTAGGACAAACGCCTATGCTACTTGCCGTCGATAAGAAAATTGCCGGTATTATTGCCGTTGCCGATCCGATCAAAAAAGATTCTGCCGAGGCCGTGCAACAGCTAAAACAAGCAGGTATCCGCGTGATTATGGTCACCGGTGACAATCAAATCACCGCCCATGCCATTGCCAGGCAAGCAGGCATTACCGAAATTCGCGCGCAGGTGTTACCGCAAGACAAAGCCGCTATCGTTAAAGCGCTTCAGCAAGCCGGAGAAGTGGTCGGTATGGTCGGCGATGGTATCAATGATGCTCCGGCACTGGCGCAAGCAGATGTTGGTTTAGCGATTGGTAGCGGCACCGATGTTGCAATCGAAAGTGCGGATGTGGTCATTTTACAAGGCTCATTGTTAAAAGTACCGGAAGCGATAGCCTTATCGAAAGCAACGGTACTTAATATCAAACAAAACTTAGTGGGGGCGTTTTTTTATAACACCCTGAGTATTCCGGTGGCGGCAGGAGTGTTATATCCTGTGTTCGGCGTATTGTTAAACCCGATGATTGCAGGCTTGGCAATGGCGTTATCTTCACTTACAGTAATTGCGAATGCCAACCGCTTACGTTGGGTGAAATGAACGTCCTGGTAGGGTGTGACATCGCATACCATTTCTAAAACGTTTCGAGTGCACTTATCCCCAAAAGGTACTTACTACCTACCCTACGACTTAATAAGGTTATGAAAAAACTAAAAACAGCCGTCATTGGCGCCGGTTACTTGGGTAAATTCCACGCGGAAAAATACGCATCCCTGCCGGATTGCGAACTGGTGGCGGTGGTGGATATTAACCCAGTTGCGGCACAAGAGGTCGCCGCAAAACATGGCGCACAAGCCTTAACCGATTACCAACCCTTGTTAGGGCAAGTGGATGCGGTCAGTATCGTGGTGCCGACCAGCTTACACCATGCCGTGTCGCGGGATTTTTTACAGCACGGTGCGCATGTACTGGTGGAAAAACCCATCACGGTGACTTTAGCGGAAGCCGATGAATTGATTGCCATTGCTACAGCTAAGCAATTGATTCTCCAGGTTGGGCATTTAGAACGCTTTAATCCGGCGATATTGGCTTTAGACCAGCGCCACGAAAAACCGTTGTTTATCGAATCGCATCGACTGTCGCCGTTTAATCCGCGCGCCAATGATGTCAGCGTGGTGCTGGATTTAATGATCCACGACATTGATATTATCCTGGCGTTAGTGGATGACGACATTGAACGCATTGATGCCAGTGGCACGGCAGTATTAACCCAGGGAACGGATATTGCCAATGCCCGCTTGACCTTTAAAAACGGTTGTGTAGCGAATGTCACGGCGAGCCGCATTAGTCTAAAAATGGAACGTAAAATGCGTTTATTTAGGCCGTCTTCGTATATTTCAGTAGATTTTCAAAATCGGGTGCTCACTAAGCATCGCACCGGCCCTAAGGAAATGTTCCCTGGCATTCCCGAAATTATTACTGAAGAATCAGTATTTGAAGGCGGCGATGCTTTGCTGGAAGAAATTAAGCATTTTGTCTTGTGCATTCAAACGGGTCAAAATCCAACTGTGTCCGGTGAAGCGGGTCGCAGAGCTTTGGCGACCGCTATAGCAATCACTCAATTATTAACGCATGGATAGACTTAGAAATGAAAATTAAATAACTACCGCTCAGTGTAGCTTATTTTGTCGGTTAGCTATTTTTTAAAAACCATCCGTGGTGAGCTTGTCGAACCATGATCCACCGACCCTTCGACAAGCTCTCGGCAACCCCTCCTGCGTTGCCTTACCTCCTGCACCCATGCCGTCGAGGGCGAACGGCGAAGCCTGCCCTGTTAGCCCTGAAAACTTATTGTTAAGGACTCTTAAAGTCTAAGCCCTTAAATACAAAAACCATCCGGTTCATTAATCACCGGATTGATTAACGCCCCCAAACCTGCAATGCTAATTTTAGCGCGTTGCCCTGCTTGCAAATAACCCCGTGGCTGCATTTTAACACCTACACCGCTGGGTGTGCCGGTGGAGATGACATCACCCGGCTCCAGGGTCATCACTTGCGATAAGTATGTAAGCAATTCATAGCAGTTAAAAATCATCTGCCGCGTATTGGCGTGTTGACGCAGTTCCTCATTCACCCAAGTTTTCAGTTCCAGATCATGCGGATCAGCAATTTCATCAGCCGTCACCAACCAAGGACCCATCGGGCCGTGGGTATCAAAGGATTTCCCCAGTGTCCAGGTAGGCGTACGCTGTTGCCAATCGCGTACGGTGACATCATTGACGATGGTATAGCCTGCAATCATCGAAGGGGCTTCTGACGCGGCAACATGCCGACAGCGCGTACCGATCACAAACGCCAGCTCGCCTTCATAATCCAGTTTATTTGACACTTTCGGCAAATGAATCGCATCGCCCATACCTATGACACAAGTGCTTTGTTTGGTGAAAATGGTAGGGAATTCCGGTTTGTCACGTCCGGTTTCCGTAATATGGTCAGCATAGTTAAGCCCTACGCCCAGAAATTTACCCGGTCTGGGAATCGGCGCTTCCAATTTAACTGCGGCTAAAGGCAAGCGAGAGTCGCCACTATCAATAAGCTGTTGCATAGCGGTTAAAGCCGTTGCGCCCGCGTTTAAAAATGCCAACATGTTAACAGGTATGGCCTGACTGCCTGCGCCATCAACAATGGTATCATTAACGACAGCCCCAACACGGGTATGGTTTGCGTGGGTAAAGGTCACCAATTTCATAAAGCAAATCTTCCTGGTTAAATTTTAAAGAGGTCTATTGTAAACGTTAAGAAACATTGCCCAAAAAAAGATATACTGAGCGTTTTATTTATTCACGAGGATTTAAGCTTATGAACCCTAATTGGATTGCCCCTTCCATTCTTTCCGCTAACTTTGCAAAATTAGGGGAAGAAGTGGATAACGTCTTAGCCGCTGGTGCGGATATTGTGCATTTTGATGTGATGGATAACCATTTTGTGCCTAATTTAACCATTGGGCCGTTGGTGTGTGAAGCGTTAAGAAAACATGGCGTAACGGCACCGATTGACGTGCATTTGATGGTTGAGCCAGTGGACCGTTTGATTCCTGATTTCGCTAAAGCCGGTGCAAGCATTATTACGTTTCATCCAGAAGCATCCGTGCATATTGACCGCACTTTGCAATTGATTAAAGATTCTGGCTGTAAAGCGGGCTTGGTGTTTAATCCTGGTACGCCATTGCATTACTTAGATTATGTAATGGACAAAATTGACATGATTTTATTGATGTCAGTCAATCCGGGTTTTGGCGGTCAATCGTTTATTCCTTCTGCTTTAGATAAACTCAAGCTGGTTAGAAAAAGAATTGACGACAGTGGCTTGAATATCCGTTTAGAAATTGATGGCGGCGTGAATGCGTCTAACATCCGTTCGATCAAAGCGGCGGGTGCTGATACGTTTGTCGCGGGTTCTGCTATTTTTGGCAAGCCTGATTACAAAAAAATCATTGATGAGTTGCGTGCGGAAATGGCACTGGCGTAACCCTTAAGCATCACATAGGTTGGGGTGAGGTGACGAACCCCAACAACACAGTTCAGTAATCCGTTTTTCGGTGCAGAATATCTTGTAGGAGAATTAGCCATGAAAACCACGCTTGAGTTGCCTGATGAACTCATTCAAGAAGCAATGCAATTGACTGATGTTAAGACCAAAGCGCAAGTAATTATTTTGGCATTGCAAGAACTGATTAAAAAAAATAAAGTGGCAGAATTGAAAGCGTTTAAAGGAAAAGTTGATCTCGATATGAATCTTGATGAACTTAGAAGTCGCAATGTACATCTTGGTTGATACCTCTATTTGGATTGATTATTTCAAAAGTGGTGCAAACTCTGCCAAATTGGATGACTTGCTTGAGGATAATTTAATTGCTATCAATGATATTATTTTGGCAGAACTTATTCCATTTTTGCAGATAAAAAAGCAAACTAAAATTATTTCGTTATTACACAATATCCGCTTGTTGCCATTACAAATAGATTGGGCTGAAATTATTCAATGGCAAACCAATTGTTTGAATGAAGGCGTGAATGGTATCGGCATTCCTGATTTGCTCATTGCCCAAAACGCCAAACAACAAACGTGTAAAATTTATTCCTTAGATAAACATTTCCGTCTTTTAAGCCAGATTACACAAGCAATAACACTCATCGAATAACCTATGACCCCCGAACAATTCAAGCAACACGCCCAACAAGGCTACAACCGCATCCCCATCAGGCGTGAAATTCTCGCTGATTTAGATACGCCTTTAAGCGCTTATCTCAAATTAGCCGATGGCGCGTATTCATACCTGTTTGAATCCGTGCAAGGCGGCGAGCAATGGGGACGTTATTCGATTATTGGCTTGCCATGCAAAACCGTGGTTAAAATCACCGGCAATGAGATTGTGCTGGAACATGAAGGTGTGGTGCAGGAAACCTTCACACATGACAACCCACTGGTTTGGATTGAAAGCTTTAAACAGCGTTATAAGGTGCTGGATATAGAAGGGATGCCGCGATTTAACGGCGGCTTGGTGGGTTACTTTGGTTATGAAACTATCCATTATATTGAGCCGCGTCTTAAAAATTCGGACAAACCTGACCCTTTAGGCTGCCCTGATATTTTGTTGATGGTGTCTGAAGAAATGCTGGTGTTCGATAACCTGTCTGGTAAGTTGTTATTGATGACCCATGCCAACCCTGAACAACCCGATGCGTACAATTTGGCACATGAACGGCTCAACCAATTAGCCATTAACTTGCGCGAATTGCAAGCCAAGCCTGCCAAACATCCTCATCCTAAACAGGTCAAGGAAGCCGATTTTATTTCAGGCTTTACTGAGCAAGGCTTTAAGGATGCGGTCATCAAAGCCAAAGAATACATCACCGACGGCGATATTATGCAGGTGGTGTTGTCACAGCGTATGACCATTCCTTTCACCGCTGCACCGATTAATCTGTATCGGGCGTTGCGTTGCTTGAACCCTTCGCCGTATATGTTTTATTTAAACTTAAGAGATTTTCATATTGTCGGCTCATCGCCAGAAATTTTGGTGCGGCTGGAAGACGATATGGTCACAGTGCGTCCGATTGCGGGTACGCGCAAACGGGGTGCAACGCCGGAACAAGATTTAGCCTTAGAACAAGAATTGTTGGCTGACCCCAAAGAGTTAGCCGAACACCTTATGTTGATTGATTTAGGTCGTAATGATGCCGGACGCGTGTCGGAGATTGGTACAGTGCAACTGACCGATAAAATGATTGTCGAACGTTATTCACATGTGATGCACATCGTTTCTAACGTAACTGGGCAGTTGCAGGCGGGTAAAGATGCTTTTGATGTGTTGGCGGCGACTTTTCCGGCAGGCACGGTGAGTGGTGCACCTAAAATTCGCGCGATGGAAATCATTAACGAATTAGAACCCGTGAAACGCGGTATATACGCAGGTGCGGTTGGTTATATTGCGTGGTCTGGCAATTTGGATACGGCGATAGCAATCAGAACGGCAGTGATTAAAAACCAACAATTAACCATACAAGCGGGTGCAGGGATTGTTTATGATTCCGTACCGCAGAGCGAATGGGATGAGACCATCAACAAGGCGCGCGCCATATTTCGTGCAGTGAGTATGGTTGAAGCAGGACTGGCAGGAGAGCAAATATGAGCGGCGTAAAAGTGGTGATGATTGATAACTACGATTCTTTTACCTACAATCTCGTGCAATATTTTGGCGAACTCGGCGCAGATGTCACTGTAGTGCGTAACGATCAAGTGACGGTGGAAGATATTGCACAGTTAGCGCCTGATAAAATCGTCATTTCACCCGGCCCTTGCACGCCAAAAGAAGCAGGGGTTTCAGTGGATACCATCTTAAAATTTGCCGGTAAGATTCCGATTTTAGGCGTTTGCTTAGGCCATCAAAGTATCGGCTATGCGTTTGGCGGTGATGTGATTCACGCTAAACAAATTATGCACGGTAAAACGTCACAAGTTCACCATCATAATTTGGGTGTGTTTAAAGGCTTAAATAACCCTTTTACCGCCACGCGCTATCATTCGTTGGTGATTGCTCAAAACACCTTGCCAGATTGTCTTGAAGTGACTGCTTGGACACAAGATGAAGCTGGCAAGCTTGACGAAATCATGGGCGTTAGGCATAAAACGCTGGATATTGAAGGCGTGCAATTTCATCCTGAGTCGATTTTGACGGAACATGGGCATGATTTGTTGCGGAATTTTCTGGAACGGTAAGCCAATCACAGTCAATGGAACTGGTGCTGCGATTCACGCCTTTCCCAACTCGGGTTCACGGCATGCCTATGTCAGCAACGTTAACAGTAACGCAACATTATCTGACCATTGCCGCTCGCGTTCAATATAGCCACGCGCTTGTTTACCCACTTTAATGCGTTGCCCAGGGTCATTAAAGACCGCCATCACTTTATCTATGCAAGCTTGCTGGTCATCCACTGGAAACAGCCAACTGGTAACGCCATCGACCACCACCTCTTTTACCGGATCAGATGCCGGTAAAACCATGCCTTGCTCCATAGCCATCGACTCAAATAACTTCATGGGCGAGCAATAAGCATTTAAGTCCGGTAATATGCCAAAATCCATTGCGGCAAGATATTTTGGTACTGCATCATGTTTAACCAAACCCGTTAATACAATTTGTTTTTCCATGCCAGCGTTGTTAATAACTTCGCGTACCTCATTAAAGGATGCCCCGTCACCAACGAGTAACAATCCAAAAGCCGGATGTTGCTTAATCATAGGAATTATCTTGGTTACAAACCAAACGATGCCATGCCATGCCCCAAAGCCGCCGGTGTAGCCACAGATCGTTTTACCTGCCAAGCCTAATTCTTTTTTAATTGCTTCCTTATCATATTGCTTTAAATCAAATGTAGTCACGTCACCTGCATTAGGACAGATCACTGATTTTGAAAGGGTGCCAAACTCACTCTCGGCAAGGTCACGGAGATAAGTGGAAACAAACACAATACCCGTACAGTGCGTAAATACCCATTGCTCGACTTTTTTAGCCCAATATTTAAACACCAAAGGTCTTATGCGCGAGACCAGTGCCGAATCATTGACTTCTAAAATAATGGGGATCGATTTTTTATTCGCTACCCACACCCCTGCAAACATAAATAATGAATAACGCTCATAAATAAAGGCGGGCTTAACCGCATCAATTTCTTTATTTAAGCGTTTTGGAATCATTAAATTGTAGAGCATCTCAAACAGTTCAAATACAAATATTGGCGCATTCTTCGTTAATCCCGCCAACCATTGCAATAGCTTGAGATACCATTGTTTTGACACACCCGCAGTAGCCGGTTCAATTTTTACTTCTTTTTCAGGGTCAGCACCCGGAAAGGAAAGTACGCTAACCACATGTCCTTGCGCACGCAACGCGTCCACAATTGCTTTAATGTGTCGCCCTTCGGCACCTGCACCACGGGTTCTATGGTGGTAAACAATATTCATTTTTTATGCCTATACACTAAAGCGCTTTTCAATAACGCTTAAAAATTATCCAAAATAATTAACATTAAAACATCGTTGGTTCAATTGTCGAAATACACCCACCCTGTTTACATTGGAAAAACAAGTAACCAAACGCATCACGCTATTAACGATATTGTTCCGTTGCAGACGAAAGATTACCGCACACGACCACAATCTATAAAATGAGCAGCGGAATATACATGACAGTAGAAGGCTACGGCAACTTGTTTTGCGTTTTCTGCGGTATTTCACTACCCTCTGCGCCAAGCATGATAACGTCCAATCCATTGCAATAATCTCTGCGGCGCATGATTGCGTTTCCAAACCCCCGCAACGGATTTGTTGGCCTCTGCCAGAGTTGGATAAATGTGAATTGTGCCCAACACTTTATTCAAACCCAGATTATGCTTTATTGCCAACACAAATTCAGCTATCAAATCACCGGCATGCTCCCCCACGATGGTAACCCCTAAAATTTTGTCTTTATCCGGTTTGGTCAATACCTTAACAAAGCCATGCGCTTCACTATCAGTAATCGCCCGGTCTAAATCATCCAGATGAAAGGTACTGACTTCATAAGCGATGCCCTGCTCTTTCGCTTCTTGCTCATTCAAACCAACCCTAGCCACTTCAGGATCAACAAAAGTTGACCAAGGAATCACCGAATAATCAGTACGGAATCTTTTGAATTGCCCAAACAAGGCATTTACCGCAGCGTACCAAGCTTGATGCGCAGCAGTATGCGTGAATTGATACGGCCCTGCGACATCGCCACAAGCATAGATATTTGGGTAATTGGTTTCCTGAAAGGCATTAATTGCAATGGTTTTGCGCGGCGATAAGGTGATGCCCATTTCCTCAACCCCATAACCGGTCACATTGGCGGCACGACCGATAGCCAACAGCACTTGATCAAAACCGATACGCAGCTCTTGACCGTGATGCTCTGCGAGCAGATATTTTTCGCCGTTTTCAATCAAGAATTGTTTGGCGCTATGTGCCAACAATACGTTAATCCCTTCCTGTTGAAATTTGGCCAGCACCAGCGCGGAAACCTCGACATCTTCACGCGCCATCAGTCTGGGTAACTGTTCAATTTGCGTAACCTGACAGCCTAACCGCGCAAACGCCTGCGCCAGCTCACAGCCAATAGGGCCACCCCCTAATACCAGCAAGCGCCTCGGCTGTTCACGCAACGCCCAAACGGTATCCGAGGTCAGATAACCCACATCCGATAAACCAGGAATGGGCGGCACGAACGGCTTAGCACCAGCGGCAATCACCATGCTGCGCGTAGTGATTACGCGAGAGGTATCGCCGCTGGTAACTTCCACAGCCCACGGCGATATGATTTTGGCGGTGCCGCTAATAACTTCTACGCCTAACTGGGTATAACGCTCGATGGAATCATGCGGCGCAACAGTTTTGACTATATTTTGTACCCGCTCCATCACTTCGGCAAAATCAAAAGCAACCGTGGCAGATTTGATGCCAAACTCTTTGGATCGACTGACGTGCGATAAAAATTTAGCGGATCTAATAAACGCTTTCGACGGTACACAACCCGTATTTAAACAATCGCCACCCATCAAATGTTTTTCGACCAAGGTCACTTTGGCTTTAACAGCAGCAGCAATATAAGCAGTCACTAATCCACCTGAGCCTGCGCCAATCACCACCAGATTGTTATCAAATTTTTTAGGCTTAAGCCAGTTTGCCTTACTTTTTGCCAGCACTGTAGGTTGCTTAGTCATGGGGAAAATTTTCGACGAATTTCTTGGCAAGCAAGGGAAATAGGCCCAACAAGGCAAACGAACCGATTAAAGCGGGCGACAAAATATCAGACAACAATTCAATTTTAGCCAGTTGCGTACCGGCATTCACATACACCAGCGTACCCGCCAACATGCCTATTTGACTCACCCAATAAAACGTGCGGGTTTGAAGCGTGGTTAAGCCCATTAACAAATTAATCAAAAAAAACGGAAACAGCGGCACCAGTCGCAAGGTAAATAAATAATACGCGCCATCACGAGCAATACCGTCATTGATTGCCTGAAGACGTTCACCGAATTTGGCCTGAATGCTGTCTTTAAACAAAAAACGCGCCGCTAAAAAAGCTAAAGTTGCGCCGATAGTCGATGCAAACGACACCACCACCGTCCCCCAGAACAACCCAAACAGCGCACCGCCAGCTAAGGTTAATATGGTTGCACCCGGCAGTGACAAGCCTGTCACCGCAATATAAATCAGCCCATAAACAACAATCGCCAATATTACATGTTGATCACGAAAAGTGGCAATGCCAACCTGTTGTGACTTAAGCATAGCCAACGTCAGGTACTGCTGAACGCCAAAGTAAAAAAAAGCGGCTACTGCACAGGCGATAACGATGAGCAACATCAGACGTGATGTATTCATATTTATACTCCACATTGTTAATAAAATTGATTACTTTCCACGCTTAATCTAACCATAAGTAATTAAACATAAGTTTTCAGCTATTAGCGGCACAGGCTTAACCGTTCGCCCTCGACTGCATGGATGCAGGAGGTAGGGCAACGCAGGAGCGGTTGCCGAGAGCTTATCGAAGGGTGGACGGTTCAGCCCCCCATTTACCTAACCACGCCAGTACTTCGTTAACATTTTGGTCAGGCGGAAATACCGGATAGTAGCATTTTTGGATAATCCCTTCTTTTACAATAAGCGTCACCCGTTTAAGCAGCCGCATACCAGCGCATTCAAACAACGGCAAGCCTAGAGCTTGGGCAAATTGCAATCCCGCATCACTCAATAAAGCAAAGGGCAGATGAAGGCGTTGCGCCGCTTCCAATTGATCTGCGGTGCTTTGGGTGCTAATCCCGAATACCTGCGTATTCAATGCCCGTAACTCGCGATAATGATCACGGAACGAACAAGCCTCTGGTGTGCAGCCAGCAGCACCGGGAATTTGCACCCACCCGTCGGGTATGCCACGTCCCGGCTGTCCGGTCATAGGGTAACAATAAATCACCAGCCAGCCGGATATTTTAGCTAGATTGATAGAATCACCCGTTGTTGCTAAAAGCCCTACCTCGGGCAACAATAGCCCGACCAAATGATCACATGCACCATCGTCTAACGGCACAGGCAGCTCATGAGGAATGGCGTGCAATAAATCCTGGGGCATGTCGTCAGCATTAAGCATTTTAGTGCACTGTTAAAAATTAAGTTTATAAAAAATCACGCCACCCTGTTGAAGTTTTATATCAACAACCTTCAAGCAAGCCTTGATTGCTAAACAGTTTGATCAAATATCACTTGCGAAAAAAAGCAGCAAGGCTTAAAGTCATAGCATGTTAAATGCGACGGATGTTGCTTGATATACTCTTGCTCCGCCTTAATGTAAAGAACCAAGCTTACGCCACTACGTCCAATAAGGGATGAATTTTCATTGCGACAGGATAACGGATCAAACATGATGATGGCTTCGCTTGCAAAACCAGCGCTACAAATCAGGTTTTCCCCACAGGAATTACAAACAATTAGCCACCAAATACGGCAAGATTTTGCACCCTGCTTAAATTTGGCGGGCGTGTTATCTAGGTCAACCATCAAGCTGTCGCCACAAGCACTGCGCGATATTAGCGCCGAAATAAGCCGAGAATTTGCGCCCAAACATTCAATGGCAGAAGCAAAGCTGGTACTTTTGCCAGTCGATCCGCAGCATATACATGCTTATTGGACATTAACCACACCACAAATGACAACCCTATCCAAAGCCACGAACAATAAAGCACTGACCTTAAGAATTTATTCGGAAACACCGACTATCCATGCCACGCCACAACCGGCCACATGGTTTGATGTTGCCATCCATGCTGAACCTACGCAACAAACCGTGCGTTTGCCGGACACACTGACCAACACCCCCAGCGCGCGCCTTTACGCCACGGTCATCAACCAGGCGAATGCCGACAATAACATTACCCTGCATGTCCAATCCAACACGCTGGATTATGTTGGCGACCGCCATGCAACTGATTTATGCGAAGAATTTAAAAGCAGCTCATCCAGCCCCCATTACTCAGGTAAAACAGGCCTTTAATCAGACATTACAACACGTCACTATGACCCAAGGCTTTCTGAGCATTATTCTACACGCACACTTACCCTTTGTACGCCACCCAGAACACGAGCGTTTCTTTGAAGAAAACTGGTTGTTTGAAGCGATCACCGAGTGTTATTTGCCTTTACTGGGCGTGCTGGAGCGATTGCAACGCGACAACGTTAATTATCGCCTAACGCTGTCCCTTTCACCGACATTAATTTCCATGTTGTGTGACCCGTTATTGCAAGAACGCTACTTCCAGCACTTGCAGCGCTTGCTTAAACTGGCTGAGCGAGAAATTATCAGAACCCGCAAACAGCCAGAATTCCAGGTATTAGCCAGACTTTACCGGCGTTTTTTTGCACAATCCTTGGACACTTATCAAACTCGCTATCAGGGTGACTTGCTGGGCGCATTCAAAAAGCATCACACGACAGGGCAACTTGAACTGATCACCACAGCAGCGACCCACGGTTTTTTACCGTTATTGAATGTCAGTGAAACCGCCGTCCGCAACCAGATTAACGTTGGCCTTGCCACCTTTGCCACACATTTTGGTGTTATGCCCACCGGCTTTTGGCTGCCGGAATGTGGTTATTATCCGGGCTTAGAACGATTATTGGGCGATGCGGGTGTGCAATATTTTTTTGTAGCGGCACACGGATTACGGCATGCCAATCCTCAACCGACAAACGGCGTTTATGCGCCACTGGATTGCGGCAATGGTGTTGCGGCTTTTGCGCGTGACCCTGAATCAGCAGAACAGGTGTGGAGTGCAGCCGTCGGTTATCCGGGCGATGTCGATTACCGCGAATATTACAGCGATATAGGCTTTGAACTTGATGAAGACTCTCTCGCGCCTTACTTGCCCGTTGGTAAAATTCGCCAAAATACCGGCATCAAATATCATCGCGTAACCGGCGGACAACAAGCCAAGGCAGTTTATCAACCCAGAGCCGCGTTAGCAAAAACCCGACAACACGCAGAGGATTTCATCTTTAAACGTCAACAGCAAATAGGCAGGCTCTGTTCACAATTACAGCAAGCACCGATTATCGTAGCGCCCTATGATGCTGAATTATTTGGGCATTGGTGGTTTGAAGGCCCATACTGGCTGGAATCTGTCTTAAGATTAGCCAGTGCTGTTGATTCAGGCATTCATTTAAGCAATTGCGGCGATTATTTAAAGCAAACACACGCCTTGCAAATCGCAACACCTGCCGCCTCAACTTGGGGTAATCAAGGCTATTCCAGTCACTGGATCAACGAAACCAATCATTGGATCTACCCGTTATTGCATAAGGCGGAAGAAGAACTGGAAAAATTAATTGTCGATTTACAGGGGTTAACGCTCAATGCTTTACAGACCCGCGCGATTAATCAAGCCGTCCGATCCCTATTGCTGGCACAAGCTTCCGATTGGCCGTTTATCTTAAAATCAGGAACGACCTTAGACTATGCCGAAAAAAGCATAACCGACCACTTGGCGCGCTTTAACTATTGCCACGACTGCATCCGTAAGAACAAAATCAACGAGCGTTATCTCACCGCATTGGAACTTATGGACAATATTTTTCCTGACCTTGATTTTAGAAACTATTTCCCTTTAAAGAAATAACCTTTCAGAGGTAGCCCGAATGCCCAACATTCAACTATTAAGCGTTGAAAATCTGATCACCCGAAAAAAAGGCAGCGTCGAGCAAACGCTGGAATTTTTTATGCTGGTCGATAATATCAACTACGACAAGCAGGTGGAGGTGGTGTGGGCACGCGAGGACGGGGTGTGGCAAATCCTCACGGCGCATTTTTACGGCAAATCTGGACAAAATAAAGAGTATTGGCAAGCCAAAATCAAACAAATCTTTATGGCGGATAACGCACCATCAGGGCATATTCAGTTTGCGCTGCAATTTAAAACCCAGGGCGTTACTTATTGGGATAACCAGCAGGGTTTAAATTATTCCAGCAAAGCTAACTCTGGCCTTAACTTGGCTAATGCCCTGCCATTACTGAATATTGATTTTTCCGGCACCTTAGCAGATAAAGCGCCTTTTTTCCCAGTTACCATAGCGGTCGATGCCTCGCTGAATGCCGAACAGGTCTTTGTGCATTGGACGACCGACAATTGGCAACACACCACCATAACCCCTTGCCATACCCGCAAACACGCGCATAACCGCAATTTACTTAGCCCTCCGAAACCTAATAAACGCCGGGGCACAGAGCGCTGGAAAGCCCGGCTCAACATCAAAGACGCATTCCGCCTGCAATACTGCATCTCCTTTGTTGCCCAAGGTAAAACCTATTGGGATAACAATTTAGGGCAGAATTATAGCGCCCAGCATGCGCCCTTAAAAATCATGATCCTTAACCTGCACTGCTATCAGGAAGATAATCAGGATCATAAATTCTCCCAGATTGCTAAAGCCATCAACGATTTGGCAGTAGACATTATCTGCCTGCAAGAGGTCGCAGAATATTGGAATAACGGCGAAGGTGACTGGCACTCCAATGCCGCCCGTATTATTAACGAACGCCTAACCAACCCTTTCCACCTGCATACCGATTGGTCACATTTGGGGTTTGACCAGTATCGGGAAGGTGTTGCCATTTTAAGCCGCTTTCCCATTGTCAAACATGCCGCCCGCTATGTATCAGAAAGCCATGATCCGTATAGCATTAATTCCCGCAAAGTTGTTATGGCACAAATCCCAGTGCTCGGCGTAGGCTTAATCAACGTTTTTTCTGCGCATTTAAGCTGGTGGGAAGGCGGCTTTGCCGATCAATTCAAACAACTGGGCGCGTGGGCAGCGGACAACCATACCCAGAAAGTTAAAGCCACCTTGTTATGCGGCGATTTTAATATCGCAGCTGGTTCTAAAGGCTATGATCTGGTCGTTAACCTCAACGAATATGATGACCAGTTTTTAGCCGCTAATTCCCAAGGCGTGTTCGATAAAATCTTTAAAGTTAACGATCCCTATTGGCATGATTATCTAAGTGATGATTACCGCATTGATTATATTTTTATGGATAAAGCCAGTAAGCTAAGGGTGACTTCCGGAATGGTGCTGTTTACCGATCAGGATTATGGGCGGGTTTCAGATCATTGCGGGTATTTGATGAGTTTTGAGCCGAAGTAACATATGCTTGTTCGATGTGTCCCAACTGCGTATCTTAACCACAAACTAGCCAATCTACCCATATCTCACACTGAATGATAACTAAAGACAACCTACATAACCTGTTACTGAGTTTGGGTTTTGAATAAAACGACCATCAATACCGCAAGCAATTCACTGATCCAGAAACCTACTTAAAAGTAGATTTTGACAAAAATTTACTCATATATACAGAAGAGCAAGGCTTATAAATCTGGAGACGGCAAGCCTGTAATTTTTCGATTAATAAACACCTTGTCGTGCTTAAGGGTGTGCATCTTCTGCTAGAAAAAGGTTGAACAAATGAATTTTCTTAATCTGGCGCTTACATGAAATATGACTGTTAGAATTATGACCAGTCTAATTTTTCGATTTCATTGTTTGGAGTGACTTTAAAGTTAAGTATGGTAAAAATGCTAAAGCCAGCCATAATGGTTTAATTTTATACGTTTTTTAGTAACGTTAAAGTAAAGCGTAATATTTTTTTGCCTAAAATCCACATGAAATCATGCGTATTCTTTTAGACACCAATATCTTTATTCCACTTGAAGACTCATCTATTGACATAGATCATACCCTTGCGGAATTAAGCCGGATTTCATCAGGAAAACACCAGTTTCTAGTACATCCTGCTACCGTGGATGATATAAACAGAGATAAGGATGAAAATAGAAAACTAAAAATTCTTGCGCGGCTCAATAAATACCCAAAGCTAGAGTCACCTCCAGCATTCAAAAATGAAATGGAGGAGGAGCATTTATTCGGGGTGCAAAAAAAGGATAATGACCGAGTAGACAATCTGATTTTGCTAGCAATTCATAACAATTGCGTACATTGGCTAATTACTCAAGATCAGGGGATACACAAGAAATCTAAAATCATCGGTGAACAGGAACGAGTTTTAACTGTTGCACAAGCTATTGCTGCACTGTCGAAATTTAATTTGCAGGAATCAAAACTTTATCCAAGTATAAAAGATGTACCCTGCCATACATTGGATATTAAAAACGTATTTTTCGATTCTCTGCGCGAATCTTATAACTTTGATGATTGGTTCAATAATAAATGTGCAAAGACAGGTAGAAAAACGTGGATTTGTTCTGAAGGTAAAGAAATACATGCGATATGTATTTATAACTTGGAAGTTAACCCAATCATTACGCTTGAAAATAAAGGACTGCTAGGTAAGGCTCTCAAGCTTTGTACATTTAAGGTAGAAAAGCGTGGTTACAAGATTGGTGAATTGCTATTAAAACAAGCTTTTAGCTATGCAGTAGAAAATAAAATTGATTATATTTACCTTACAATTGAACCTGGCAAGCATGGTTTATTAGAAGAACTATTTCTTGATTTCGGATTTCATTTATTTGGATTGGATGATAAAGGCAGGGATAATGTTTTTGTAAAAGATTTTCCTAACACGTTCCCCCGTAATGATGATAAACCTTTGGAATACGCAATAAAATATTTTCCGAAGATAAAAATTTGTGAAAATTCCGTTTATCTTATTCCAATAAAACCTAAATACCACGAAATATTATTTCCTGAACTAGCAAAACAGAATGATATGTTTGTGGATGAAAACCCTTCAGCAGGAAATACAATAAAAAAAGCTTATCTATGTAATGCAAATAGCCGCTCTATAAAACCAGGGGACGTTATTTTTTTATATAGGAGTGAAGATTATCAAGCAATAACATCTTATGGCATTGTGGATCAATTTTATATAGAAAGTGATCCTGAAAAAATAATTCAATGGGTTTCAAAAAGAACTGTGTACTCATATAAAGAAATTGAAAAAATGGCCGGGAAAGATATAAAAATAATACTTTTCAGGCTTGTTGCACATTTAATGAAACCTTTAGATTTGCATAGACTTAAGCAATTAGATGTTGTAAGCGGGGCAATTCAATCAATAACTAAAATAAATAAAACAAAAGCAAGATATATTATAAATGAAGCAGAACTTAATGATAGTGTTCTATCCGATTAAGCCAGTTTACTCTAAAAAAATATTAGATGGCGAAAAGATATATGAATTAAGAAAGAGATTACCAAGTAAATATTTTGATTATGTTTTAATATATTCAACTACACCTGTCGCTAAAGTTGTGGCTTATGCCAAAGTGAAAGCTGTTCATAGAAAAAAAACTGATGAACTTTGGGAAATGGTTTCAACTTTTTCTGGAATTAATAAGGAGGATTATATGAGTTACTTTGATGGAAATGATTATGCTTGTGCCATTGAGTTGGAAGATATTAAGCGATTCAAAAGACCATTTGATGTAAAGGAAATCAGTTTACTCTTTAAAGTTCCTCAGTCATTTTGTTACATAAATCGTAAAGATTTTAATAGATTAAAAAGAAGGAAAACAGAAAGTGTTTAATTTCGACATTATTTTTGTTGCCGGAGCACATGGAGTGGGTAAAGGCTACTTTTGTTCAGAGATAGAGAAAGAAATCGGGTTACCGATATTTTCAGCATCAACACTTATTAAGGACGTAAAAAAATCAGCAGTTGACATTGGTAAGCGAGTTATTGATCCAGATCAAAATCAAGATTATTTAATCACTGCAATTAGCAATATAAATACACCATCCAAAACAATAATTTTAAATGGTCATTTTTGTTTGTATGATGGAAATAAAATAATTGAAGTTGAACTAAATGTTTTTAAGTCGATGCCCCTTAGTTCCATTATTATTTTATTTGATGACCCTCAAGTTTTATATGAAAGGTTGAAAGATAGGGATGGAAAATCGTTGGATATAGATATTATTAACGCGTTACAAAATAAAGAACTTGAATTAGGTAAAATCACTGCTAACCAACTTAATATTCCGCTACTTATAAGTTCAAGCTCTCAATCTTCGGAAGTTCTTCATTGGATAGTACGGTAGTTTGGGCAGAGCGGTAGCGAAGCCCAAGCCATAATCGACGTAGCAGCCAGTAAGAAACGAGCCATTTTGAAGCAGTATTTATAGGAGAGCAACCATGCCCGAAATAACCCGATTTTATTGAATTATTATCAAGCTCTTTTTTGGCGATCATCCGCCGCCCCACTTCCATGCGGTTTATGGTGAATATAACGCGCTGTTCAATATTGAAACCCTAGAAATGATGGAAGGTGATCTGCTGCATAGAGCTATGAAAATGGTCATCGAATGGGCGGGACAACAGCAAAATGAATTGTTGTTAATGTGGAAAAAATCAAGAATTTCATAAATTACCCCCCTTAAAATAAAGCACTATGAACTGTCCAAAAATACACTGTACTAAAGCGGTTAATCACCATGTTTTAGCGATTGAATTTAATAATGGCGAAACAAAGCTGTATGACGTTAGCCCATTATTAAAAAATGAAATGTTTTTGCCGTTGCAAAATCCAGATTTTTTTAAGAATGTACAAGTAGAAACGGGGGGATATGCGGTTTTTTGGAATGAGGATATAGATATTAGCGAATATGAGTTATGGGTTCATGGCACATGTCAATAATCTTACCGCTACCCAAAAAAGTGCGACGCAGTTGCCAGCAAAAACAAGCTATCTTGAAACAGTATTTATAGGAGAAGACCATGCAAGCGATAGAATTTGAAACGCATCTGGAAAATGGATTAATTCGCTTACCCGTTTCTCATCAACACTGGCAAGAAGGCAAACACGTTAAGGTCATTGTGTTAGTTGATGAAAGTATTGGTGACAATGCAGACCAGCAAAATCGGCAATCAATCAACCGACACGCTGGAAAAATCAGCCTGACACAAGACCCTTTAGATTTTCAAAAAAAATCCGAGATGAATGGGCATGAGTTTTGTTTTAGATACCAATACAATACTGTATTTTTAGCCGGGCGCTTAGCCGAACCACTACCAGAGGCTGATTTTTATGTGTCAGTGATTACCGAAATCGAATTACTATCCTATCCATTACTCAAGACGGAGGATGAGGCTGAAATCCGTGCATTTTTAAACGATATAACGATTATTGATTTAACGGAAAACATTAAACAATCCGCGATTGCTTTTCGGCGCCAATATCGACTTAAATTACCCGATGCTTTGATTGTGGCAACTGCATACAGTTTAAGTGCAGAGCTTTTTACCAATGATAATAAATTACTGGGGATAAGCGAATTATCTGTAAAATCTTTGTTACTAAAAGTGTAAGTGAAGCCTTTCTAAATCGAATAAAAAATAACTATAAAAAACCGTCAATAAAGTAGGTTGGGCAGAGCGATAAAAAGGCCATTATGCCCATGGTTACAACGTTTAAGGTTTCGGTGTGGTGGGTTTCATTATAGTCAAAC
>JABFRM010000315.1 GCA_013141155.1 Methylococcaceae bacterium
GATTGTGGTCAGCCCTACCTTAGGCGCACGGCATTGGGATACTTTAAAAAAATCGAAATTGTACGATGCCGCGTTTACGCACCGTTTTCGCCGCGCCGAACCATCCAACCCGCAGGATTTAGCATGACAATCAGCATACTTTTAGTCGGTCACGGCTCGCGTAATCAAGGCGGCAATGACGAAATTCAAGCCTTTCAGCAACAATGGCAGGCACAGCATCCCGATTGGCGTATTGAATTATGCTACATCGAACTGGCGGACGTTTTATTAGCCGAAGGGCTGCGCCGCGCCGCTGAAAATGCAACGCAAGTGGTCGTGATTCCTTTGATTTTAAGTGCCGCAGGGCATGTGAAAGCAGAAATTCCTGAATTTATCGAAACTGCACGCGAACAATTTCCGCAAGTGCAATTTAGCTATGCGCCGCACTTGGGCGCGAATATGGAGGTGTTAAAAGTTTTACAGCGCAGCTTAAAGAAAGCCTTAAAGCCCCTAGCGATGCCTGATCCTAAAACTACCGGCGTTATTTTGCTGGGGCGCGGCTCTTCTGATCGGGTGGCGAATGGTGAATTGGCAAAATTGGCGCGTTGGTTGTTTGAAGAAACTGAACATGAGTTAGTGGATATTGCCTTCACCGGCATTACGCATCCACGCTTAGAAACGGCGGTACAGCGGCAAGTGCGCTTAAGCATGACGCAAATTGCCATTTTGCCGTATTATTTATTTACAGGATTGTTGATTGAGCGCATAGCGGAGCAGGTGGCGCGGCTGAAAATCCAATATCCGCACATAGCCTTTGCGTGCGGTAATTACTTTGGTTTTGACGAGGGTATTTTTAAATTGCTCGATCAACGTATCGCCGACGCATTAGACTCGGTTAAGCCCATTATGCTGGAATGTGACGGCTGCCAATTCCGCGAAATCGCTTTGCAACATGATCACCACGCGCATTAATTCACCATGACCACGACTAATACCCAAACCGAACAGCTCACGCAAGCGGGACAGCAAATCGAACATGACTCATTTGCCATTGTTGACCGCGAAGTGGGTAGCCACGCTTATACCGAAGGGCAATGGCAAGTGGTGCGGCGCATGATTCACGCCACCGCTGATTTTGAGTTTAATGGCTTGACTGAATTTTCTGAGCAAGCGGTAGAAGCCGGTATTGCGGCGATTTTAGCGGGTGCGCCGATTGTCGCGGATGTGGAAATGATTTGCGTGGGTTTATCGCACCCACGTTTGGCGCACTTTGGCATTCGCGCGCATGAGTTTATTGCCGATGAGGATGTGATTGCCGCCGCGAAACAAGTCAACAGCACCCGCGCCGTGCAAGCCATGCGTAAGGCGCATCGCTTAGGTTTATTGGCAGGTGGGATTGTTGCGGTGGGCAATGCCCCCACGGCATTGCTGGAAGTCTTACGGCTGATTGAAACCGAAGGTGTAAAACCTGCGTTAATTGTGGGTATGCCGGTGGGGTTTGTATCGGCGGCGGAGTCTAAAGACTATTTAAGCCAGTTAGACGGCGTACCGTGGTTGATTACCCGTGGACGTAAGGGTGGCTCAACCTTAGTGGTCGCGGCGATTCATGCGTTATTAAGCCAAGCGGAAACCTTGCAGACCGATGGAAACCGCTGAAAAAAAACCGAAAGGCACGCGCAAAGGCTACACCACAGGTGCGTGTTCTGCGGCAGCCGCACGGGCGGCGGTGCAGGGTTTACTGAGCGGTCATGTGCCTAGTGAGGTTGATTGTATTTTGCCGAATGGCGAACAGGTTATGTTTAACGTGTTAGAGGGTTTGATTGCAGAAAATTACGCACGGGCAGTGATTGAAAAAGATGCGGGCGATGATCCTGATTGTACGCACCTCGCGCATTTAACCGCTGAAGTCATTTGGACAGATGCGGTGAATACCGTGGTATTAAAAGGCGGTGCAGGCGTGGGTTTAGTGACGCGCGCGGGTTTAGGCTTGCCTATTGGTGAGGCGGCGATCAATCCCGTGCCACGTAAAAATATTGAAGAAAATATTCGCCTCATTGCCCATGCGACATTACTGACAAAAGGCTTACAAGTCACTATTTCCGTACCCAACGGTGAAGCGATGGCGAAAAAAACCCTTAATTACCGCTTAGGTATTTTGGGCGGTATTTCGATTTTAGGCACAACGGGGATCGTGCATCCTTACTCCACCGCCGCGTTTCGGGCCAGCGTGGTGCAAGGCGTAGAAGTGGCGGCGAATCAGGGGCGGGCAACTGTGGTGTTCACCACGGGCGGTCGCACGGAAAAGTTTGTGATGCAGGAATTGCCGCTACTGGATGACAGTTGTTTTGTGCAAATGGGCGATTTTTTAACCCCTGCGCTAGAAGCGGCGGATCGCTGCGGTATCCAGCAAGTTATTATTGGCGGCATGGTCGGTAAACTGACCAAAATGGCGCAAGGCGAAACCATAACCCATGCGAATCGCAATCCGGTTAATGTGGATTTGGTGGCGGATATTGCCCGTGCCGTGGGTGCGCCGGAAGCGGTTTGTCTAGCGATTGCAAACCAAGAAACCGCGCGTTACGCGGGTGAATGTATGGCGGAATTAGGTTTAGAAGCTGAATTTCATATTGAATTGGCGAAACGAGTGATCAGCACCTTAGAAGACCGTTACCCCAAACGGTTTGCTATTAGCGTGTTGGTGTGTGATTTTGACGGCAAAAAATTGGCGGAAGCAAACGGGACATTGCATGACAGCACTTTGTAGCATCATCGGCGTACTGGATAACGGCGCAGCGAGCTTAAGCGCGGAAGCATTGCAGCTTGTGCGTAGCGCCCAGCACGTTATCGCAGGCAGTCGCTTGTTAAAAAACCTTAGCGATGAGTGCAACACCGCGCAGCAGTATGATTTAACGGGGTGTTTAAGCCAAGTACCGTTGTGGATTAATGCCGCCTTGCTTAAAAATGAATCGGTGGTGGTATTGGCGAGTGGCGATCCCTTATGTCATGGCATTGCGGGGTTTTTGGCTAAAAAACTGAAGCCTGAACAAATACAGATTATCCCCAATGTCAGCAGTATTCAACTGGCGTTTGCGGCGTTAAAAATGGCGTGGCAATCTGCCAGCATTGCCTCGGTGCATACCCAGGATACCGGCGAATGGGTGCATGGCGCAACCTCGGCACATGGCATGTATGTTTTAGTGCAGCAATGTCGGCAGCAAAGTTTATTAGCCATTTTAACCAGCCCTGAGAATAACCCACCGCGTATTGCGCGGATGTTGCAAATGGAAGGGTTAGATGAAGTATTTGAAATGGCTATCGCGCAATATTTGCAGCAGCCGGAGCAAGTCGTCACCGATTTTTTACCCGTTGCGGAAGTCGCCAATCATGATTACGGCGATCCGAATGTGGTGATTCTTAAGCGAAAAACGTCTTTAGCCGCGCCAGTATTATTCGGTTTGCGGGATGACAGTTTTCAGCAACGCAAGCCAGAAAAAGGCTTGATTACCAAATGCGAAGTACGCGCGGTATCACTGGCACGGTTGCAATTAACCCGTATCAGCATCGTGTGGGATATAGGCGCGGGTTCAGGTTCGGTGGGCTTGGAAGCGGCGCGTTTATGTACCGATGGGCATGTGTTTGCCATTGAAAAAAACAGTGATGACCTGTTGAATATTGCACACAATCATGCCGCGTTTGGCGTGAGCAATTATACTGCCGTGCTGGGCAAAGCCCCGCAGTATCTGGCACATTGGCTTGATCCTGATGCGGTGTTCATTGGTGGCTCTGGCGGCGAACTGGCAGAATTAATTACCTTGTGTTTACAGCGCTTAAAACCGCAAGGCTGGCTGGTGATGAATTTCGTGACGCTGGAAAATATGTCTACGGCGGTAGATACCTTAAAACAACGGGGTGCAACGTGGGATGTTTGCCAAATTCAAGCGTCCCGCAGCAGCCCCATTTTGACGATGCACCGCTTACAAGCAGAAAATCCGGTGTGGATTATTGCCGCAACGCTCACATGATTGAATATAAATAATGACTGATTGCAAACTCGGCACACTGTACGGCGTTTCTCTAGGGCCCGGTGATCCTGAACTTATCACTCGCCGCGCGTGGAACTTGCTGTCTGGCAAGGCACACTGGACGTATCCGGTACGCAAAAAAAACAGCGACAGCTACGCGCTCAACATCGTGCTACGCGGCGGATTTAATTTGCCGGAAGCGCACACGCCGCTGCATTTTCCCATGACCCACGATAGCGCAATTTTGGCGCAATATTGGTTGCAAGCCGCGAAAACCGTGTTGACACGCTTGCAGCAAGGTGAAGATGTGCTGTTTTTAGTGGAAGGCGATGCGTCAACTTACTCTACTTTTGGGCATTTGCAGCGCACGTTACGTGCTTTGCAAGCCGATATTCCAGTGGAAGTGACCCCCGGTGTATCCTCATTTCATGCTGCAGCGGCGCTTTGCGGTGAGCCCTTGGCAGATGTGGATGATACCATTGCCATCATCCCCGCAGGGTATGGCATTGAACAAATTGAGCGTTTGCTGCTGGATTTTGATACGTTGGTACTGTTAAAAGTAAAACCCTTGCTCGATGATGTTATTGATTTATTACGCCGTCTGGATTTACTGCAACAGGCTTGTTTTCTTGAAAAAGCCGGCGCACCAGAAGAACGGATGGTGCGGGATATAGCCAGTTTATACGGACAAAAAGTCAATTACTTATCGTTACTGATTGTTAAAAACCCCCATCGGCAACGTGCCGCTATGCAACGCGGTTGCCGCAAAAAACCAGAGACAAATAATGAATAATACGCGCGTTGCCCTTGTGGCGATTACCAAACATGGCACGGCGATTGCCAACCATTTAGCCCCGCAAATTCCTGAGTGTGAAGTGGTGGTTTCTGCCAAACAAGCGGAATTTTTAGGCGATTTTGTCAACCCTCGGCATATTTATCAAGGCGCATTAAGCGCACAAATCGCCGAATTGTTTAGCCGTTACGATCAACTGGTGTTTTTAGTGTCATTGGGCGCAGTGGTTCGGCTTATTGCGCCGCATCTTAAATCTAAAGATGAAGATCCGGGGGTGTTGGTGATTGATGACGCAGCGGCGTTTGTGATTCCGGTGTTATCAGGGCATGTCGGCGGCGCGAATGCGTATGCTGAAAAAATAGCGACTTTGCTGGGTGCCACTGCCGTTTTAACCACCGCCTCAGACGTGGGCAAAACTATTCCGGTGGATATTTTAGGGCGTGAATTGGGTTGGCTAGTGGAAGCACCGAAAATTAATATTACCCGCGTATCGGCGGATGTGGTGAATGAACAACTCATCGCGTTTGTGCAAGAAACTGGTAGCCGTGCTTGGTGGACACGTCCCACGCCGCTACCGAGCAATATTCATCTGTTTGAACGTTTTGAAGACGTGGATACGGGGCGGTATAAATCCATTTTGTGGGTGACGCAGCGTGAAGTTGCGCCTGAATTGTGGCAACAATTAGAGGAGCGGTTGGTGGTCTATCGTCCGCCACTTGAGCAAGTATGAAAGTGATGGTCGGTATCGGTTGTGATCGTGATGTCAGCTTGCAAACGCTGCAAACGGCATTGACTCAAGCCTTGCAGCAATGCGGTTTGCAGGAAGCGCATATTGCAGGGCTGGCCAGTATTGATAAAAAGCACGATGAAGTGGCGTTATTACAATTAGCCGCAAAAAAGCAGTGGTCGATAGCGTTTTATCCGGCGGCACAATTGGCAGTTATTCCTGTGCCGAATCCTTCGGCGGTGGTACAGCACTATATGGGTACGCCTTCGGTTTCAGAAGCAGCGGCAATCATCGCGGCTAAAACTGATATGCAACATTTACTGATTGAAAAACATAAATATTTAGGGATGGATGGCAAAAACGCCACCATTTCCATAGCGAGCGTTTCGACATGACAACAGGCAAAATTTTACTGGTGGGCATAGGGCCTGGCGCGCACGAACACATGAGTTTTCGCGCCAAACAAGCGATAAGCGAAGCCGATGTGGTGATTGGCTACAGCACCTATATCAAATTGGTTGCGGATTTACTGGACGGCAAAGAAGTCATCAAAAAAGGCATGACCGAAGAGCTGGATCGTAGCATCGAAGCCTATGAACATGCGAAACTGGGTAAAGTCGTTGCTTTGATCTCTTCCGGCGACATCGGTGTATACGGCATGGCAGGCCCCACTTATGAATGGCTGTTGGAATCTGGCTGGACGCCGGATGACCCGATTAAAGTCGAAGTCATACCGGGTAGCACCGCATTATTAAGTTGCGCGGCATTAGTGGGCGCGCCTTTGACACATGATTTTTGCTCTATTTCGTTGTCTGATTTACTCACGCCTTGGCCAGTGATTGCGGGTCGCTTGGAAAGCGCGGCGCGGGGTGATTTTGTGGTGGCACTTTACAATCCTAAAAGCGGTCGGCGCACGCAACAGATTGTTGAGGCGCAAGCTATTTTATTGCAATATCGCAGCCCTGACACGCCCGTCGCCATCGTAAAATCAGGCTATCGCAATTTACAAAATATTCAACTGGTCACGCTCAAAGAAATGGCAGAATGTGACATTGGCATGTTGACCACGGTGTTGATTGGTAACAGCAGCACGTTTGTACGCGCAGGGTTAATGGTGACACCGCGTGGTTATGCCAATAAATATGACAAGATAAGTGGTGCAACCTTAGCAGGTGAACAGGCGGGACGCTCGCTCAGCATGGGCTTAGCAGGCTGGAAAGCCTGTGTGCGCCGTCATTTGCGTGACACACCCAAAGCATCATTACTGGATGCCGCACATTATTTCAATCGACCGTTAAGCGAAATACTGGATGCAGCCAAACAAGCCACAGCGGACGATACGGCGGGGGATTTTAGCGTACAACGGGTAAACACCGATCAGCATGAACAACTACTGAAGGCGTTGGCAGGTTGGGGGCGATTACGCGCCGTAGTGCGTAGTGAGGCGGGTGCGGTGGCAGAATTATTCATTCAAGGCGCAGATTGCGTACTAAAAAACGGTTGGTTAAGTGTCGTCAACGCGTATTGTCATTTGCATGTGGATTGGCATAAAGTCGCGCAATGCTGGCTGGTGAGTCGCGGCAAAAGCGCCCACGGTCTGCAATGCGTCAACGCCCACGGCGATAATGT
>JABFRM010000343.1 GCA_013141155.1 Methylococcaceae bacterium
GATCCGCACTCCTTAATCTAAGTCTATATGTAGTCTATACTCAGATGAATGTGTGTCAAGTATAAAAAATCACTTATCCATTTTCTAATTGTCATACCCACGACTAAACGGCGAAGTCCAAGGCCCCTCTGAAGCATTACACTCAGCACTTTCGGCTTGCCGTGCAATTTTGCTATTACGAGCAGTTATTTTTGACGGAATCCTTAGCCTACAACCCCCGCATTAAACTGGCACCATGCTGTTTTAGCCAATTACGGTGCTGTTGATAATCCGGCATGTGTGCTGCCACTAAGTGCCAAAACGCGGCTGAGTGATTTTTTTCTTTGATATGACACAGTTCATGCACCACCACATATTCCAGAATAACGGGGGGTGCGAGCATAAGCAGCCAGTTTATATTGATTGCATTGGTGCTGCTGCAACTGCCCCAGCGACTTTTTTGGGTCTTAACGCGCACCAGAGTGGGGGTTAAATTAAAGCGTTGTGCATGACGCTGTATATGTTGCGCAATCAGCACTTTCGCGGTATTTTTCATCCACGCAGTTAATGCCAATTTGATAGCGTTATGCTGTTCCGCTGGCGCAACTAAATGCGGAGTGAAGACCTTAAACGCGCCATCAAATTTTACGTGAATACGTTTAAAACTGGTGGCTTCAAGGTTTAATGGATAATGATTGCCCTGATAAGGAATTAATGCGCCCTGGCTGTACTCGCTGGGGGCTAATGGCACGATTGCTGGGGTTTTTAAGCGAACTTTCGCAACTGCGGCGGTTATCCAGGCTTGTTTTGAGCTGACAAACAGCGCAATTTGCTGTTGCGACATCTTCACAGGGACGACCACCTCGACTTTTTCTAACGAAACGATGATACGCGCACATCTCACCCGTACACTACGCCGAATTTGATACATTAGGCTCATCAACCCTCGCTACAACGCATTACGCATCATGCGCTGCGTTAAATCCGCCCAGAGACTTAACCGCTCAGAACCCCCAACCTGCTGCCCTGCCCCACGCGCTTTCGCCAGCCATAATCCAGAACCATTAAAGCTATACACCGGCACTAAATCGTTACGGGCAGTGGCAGGCAGAATGACTGGTTTGAGATTGTCCAACACCATCGGCACCGAGCGCGGCGTTTCAAAATAGGTTAACACCATGTGCGCCTGGTTCAGTTGTATGGCTTTAACATAAGTAATCCGCATTTTTTGTTCGGCTACACCCAGCTCTTTTAAGGTGAAATATTTGGCAATAGCGTAATCTTCACAATCGCCGGCACCTTGCGCTAAAAACTCAATCGGAGTGGCCCAGTAGTCGTTAACGTGCCAAAGTAAAATGTCTTCTGTAAAAGTAATGGCTTGGTTAAAAAAATCATTAACGCGCTCCAGTTTTTGTTGATCCGATAACGTCCGTCCGGTTGTCATTAATTGCTGCCATTGCACCACCCGTGCTTTTCCCGCGTTGCCAAATTTACGTTCAATTTTTCCCAGCAATTCCACCGGGATAGCCAGCTCAGCAACCGCCATCAGCGCATACGACAAACAGCTTAGCAATAACGCTATTTTAAGGCGATGGACATAAGGGCGGCGAGCAATCAGTGGCGCTGCACCAGTCTCACGTTGCGACGTTCGGAAATACATGTTGTTAAGCAGGGTTAATTGTCATAAATGGCATTTGGGTAAGTTCTCAACAGCTTTCAAGCAGGTCATTACCCGAACTTTAAGGGCGAGCGACGACCTACCGACTGGCGCCCATTAATCCGATATTTTTAACAATCTGATAATCCTCATCGCTGAGAATATTTTCAGCTAACAAAGGCAAATCCAGTAGCGTTGCAACTTCCAGCATCGTTTCAACAAAATTCCTTTTACTGTGATCGGTCGCTAAATTCTGGCTCAAATCGCGCGGCAAACGGATGTAATCAGCCTTTAAAGTCTTGGCTATTTCTAGCGACAAAAATTGTGTTTCAAAACGTTTTAACATGACTTTTGCACCTAAACCATGCACAAAATCAATAAATTCCTTATAAACCGCCACTTCTTTAGCGACGGCGTAAGCTGAAAAACTAAAAATTAATTGCTTAGCAATCGGCTGCTGTCCAATGGCACTTTCTAACCAGGTTCGAAATGCAGGATTTTTGACCGTACGGATAGATAAACTCACGGCTATAGCATGCTGAATGCCATTTTGGTTAATATGCGCCATTACTTTTTGAGTAATGCCACGATCCATATCCACTATTTTTGAAAATCGCTCAGCAATCGCTACAAAAGTACCGATGGGTATAATTTCAACGCCCTGATCATGTGCTTGCGTAAGCGCATCTTCCATAAGTATAGTCGCGCTTTTAAAATCGACTACTCGGCTGCTGTAAGTGACGCTGTATTCACGATTATCAATAATTTCAAAAACCAAATCTTTCCATTCGGCACTGTCTTTTGCTTGATCATCGTTAGGTCTCAAATAATAACGATTAGCACCAATCAGCTGCGCCTGTTCAAACGCCTCATTAGCTGCGGCAATGACGCCCGTTGATGTCCCTAAGGGATCAAAAGGGGCAATACCGATATGGGCAATATCAAGACGATGATACACTTTTGCCAATTCAGAAAACCCGACAGTTAATGCTTTGGCCAATTGTTCAATTTGTTCAACGTTTACACCACTGACCAGCAGTACAAATTCGGAGCCGAAGAAGCGATAGTGATCAACATTGCCAAGTGCCGCCTGCTGGGTAATCTGTTGCAATTTTTCGGCAAATTTCTGTAAAAAATGATCAATCGTTTCCGAGCCTTGTTCTTTCACCAATTCCGCTAAACTATCGACTTTAATCATCAACACAAACGCAGTTTTATTGTCCATATACAACTGTTTCATGTCTTTTTCAAAACAGCTTTTTTTCTTAAGTCCAGTTAAGTCATCACGTTGCAGCAGGTTATCTAACGACGCCAGCCTAATTTTGGAATTATTAATCACCCCCGCTATTTTTTGCGACATGCCGTTCATGGATAGCGCAACATTTCGGACTTCCTGTGTCCAAGGTAAAGGCTGGATGGTTGCATACTCGCCATTGGCGATGGTTAAGGCTAACTGATTGATTTTTTTTAAGGGCAATAAAATGAAACGCAGGAGCAAAAATAACATGAGCATGGCGACGCCAAAAATCGCCACCGAATAATAAAAAGCACTTTTAACCAGTTCAAATAATTTTAAATAAGCATTGCCCGGGTGAACGGTAACATAAACATTGGCAGCAGGATTCCAACCCGCACTGATTTCACTGCTGGCAGTTGCCGCCGACATCGGCAGACGCTCTGTAAACCAGCTCGGCACGTCTGCAATCTCGGCTTTATTGGTAAACGCAACCAAGGTTTTGCCCTCAACGTTCACTAATTTAATTTCTTTATAATAGCCCATATCGAAAATAGCTTTGAGCATGGTTTCCAGCATCGGATCGGTTTCATTCGCAATATAAGGGCTTAACGACAAACCCAGTGAGGTCGCCGTATCCTGGGCGTGACCTTGAGATTCCACCTCCAGATAGCTTTTAATATTTTGCACACTTAACATAAAATTAAGGCTAAAAATAATAACGAACAAGGCAGTAATGAATAAAAATAACTGTTTTGAAAGCGACATGAGCGGTAAATCCTAGTGTACACAATGAGTAAGAAGGGGAATGAAATGGGTCGCAAGGCTGCCGCAAGCAACCCTATCAACTGGCAATAACTATTTTATGATTGTTATTACATATTTTATGAAACTCTTGTACCATTATAATGTCACTGTCAGTGTTATTTAAATTTTTAAAGGATTTTAACCATGAACACCCATACTGTAAGCACACGCTCAGAAACCAGCATTCTGGCAACCAACAAAGTACTCAAAAATACTTATTTGCTATTATCCATGACCTTACTGTTTAGCGCCCTAACAGCAGGACTGTCGATGGCGTTTAATTTGCCCTATCCAGGCATGATTATCACCTTGGTGGGTTATTTCGGGCTGTTATTCTTAACCTCTAAATTTAGCCATAGCAGCTTGGGCATACTGTTTGTATTTGCCTTAACCGGCTTTATGGGCGTAACGCTAGGGCCTATTTTGAATATGTACGTCAATTCCCTGGGTAATGGTCATACTTTAATCATGACAGCATTAGGCGGCACTGGCGTAATATTTTTGGGGTTATCAGGCTACGCGTTAACGACCCGCAAAGATTTCAGCTTTATGGGTGGCTTTTTAATGGTCGGCATTTTAGTGGCTTTCCTCGCCGGCATTGGCGCTATGGTATTTTCCATGCCCGCTTTGTCATTAGCCGTTTCCGCCATGTTTATGCTGCTGATGTCGGCGATGATTTTATATCAAACCAGTGAAATTATTCACGGCGGTGAAACTAACTATATTCTAGCGACAGTTTCCTTGTTTGTATCCATTTACAACCTATTTACTATTTTGTTGCAATTCTTAGGGGTATTCGGTGGCGACGATTAAGTCCCAATCGTTAATGACGCTAAGCCCGATCTTATGGATCTGGCTTGGCGGCTTATTGTTTATACTCGCAGGTTGCAGAACAGCCAATACGCCTGATGGCGTTGCTTTGGAGTTTTGGCAGGCGATGGCAGCGAATGACTTAACGGCTGCACAAGAGCATGTCACCAAAAAATCCCTGCCACTGACCAAAAACCCAGAGCTACCAGCATTACGAAACGCCGAGCTCAAAACCGGTCAGATTATTATTAACGATACCCAAGCAACCGTAGCAATAATCGCCACAGTTAACCAGCAGCGCAGCTTGACCCTCCAAACATTTTTAACGAAAGAACATAACGAATGGAAAGTGGATTATCAACTGACCGTTGCTAACCTGCGACAAGCGCCTTTTAACGATTTTTTTAAAAGCCTTGAAAATATCGGCGGGACGCTTAACCAACAGCTCGAACAAGGACTGGAAATATTTGGCGAAGAACTGAAAAAATAAGTCGATGAGTTTGGTCGAGAATTACAAAAAAACCTTCCCCAAAAAAACGCACCCGCTGCTGATGGCACTATTTGAACTTAGCCGCGACAAATCCTATACTACCCTACAAACTTATAACCCAGGCATTTCGCAACCAGAAAACTACTGACCCTACTGAGAACCAAACTCACCAAAAAAGGAATGAGTAACTGCGTGATAAACAACTGATCGACCTTTTCCTGCAATGACCACCAACCAGTTAGATTATGTCGAATAGCAAGGTAGATGAGCGCCATCCAAAACCCCAACGCATCCAAAAGCACCGCAATTAATATCCCCCAAATTGAAAGGCCTGCCCCTAAAACCAGCACTAGCCACATAATTAGCGTGTTCAAAAGCATACTGAGTAATGCAATATTTTTGTGACCGGTATACCAATAAAACCAAACACTTTTAAATCGACGCATGACTGTTTTAGGGTTTAACTTTTGGCGGCGTGTTCCCGCAAGGCTACCACTTTATGTCGTCAAAATTACTGACTTGCAGATGCGCGGCGGTGCTTGCTAAGGGTGCATCACGACACAGCCAGAGAGTATTAAATCCAATCGCTTTAGCCGCATCCAACTCCGCTTTAATATCTGATAAAAACAACAGTTCAGCGGGCGCCAATGTCAGTGTTTCAGCAATTCTGGCATAGGCGACAGGGTCTTGTTTGGCGCCAATGTTAGTATCGAAATAGCCGGAAAATAACGGTGTTAAATCCCCTTGATCGGTATGTCCAAATAATAATTGCTGCGCTGCGACCGAACCTGAAGAGTACACATATAAAGCTATCCCTTCTGCCCGCCACCGTTGTAAATTCCGCGGTACGTCGGCATAAACATGTCCGGTAAAGGCGCCTTGTTGATAGCCCTCCGCCCAAATTAATCCTTGCAGGGATTTTAACGGCGTAATTTTTTGGTCAGCGTCTATCCAAGCGATTAATTGCCTGATTGCTTGCTCATTATCCAGCACCGTTCCAACGGCTGCCTGAGTATCCTTTAGCAGGTTTTTGACTACAGGATCATCGGCATGGCTACGCACAAATGCCGCCAGATGCGCTCGCGCATAAGGAAACAGTACGTCTTTGACAAACGAAATCGAAGTAGTCGTGCCTTCAATATCAGTAATAATCGCTTTGATCATGCGTGTTCGGCAATATATTGATCAAACGATGGAAAGTTAGCCGCAATTTTATTACCGGTAAAGTCAGCAATCCATCCTTCTGCAAGGGTAAAAAACCGAATCACTTTTAAATGCGGGTTTTCACCCATATCAAACCAATGTGGGGTATTGTTAGGCACGCTGATTAAATCGCCCGCTTCACAGAGAATCGCATAGACTTTGTTATCTGCATGTAAATAAAACAAGCCCTGACCTTCAATAAAAAAGCGTACCTCAAAATCATCATGGACATGTTCTGACAGGAATTTTTGGCGCAATACCGCCTTGTCGGGGTGATTAGGCGTGACATTGATGACATCGACGGCTTTAAAACTGTAACGTTGGTTTAATTTATCAATAGATTTTTGATAAGCGTCCAGCACGCTGGCTTGATCAGCATCGGCGGATAATACCGTACTGGCGTTCCAATGTTCAAATTCGACATCAATATCCTGCAATTGGGCTTTAATGTCAGCGTAATCGCTAAAGGTATTACCTTGATTAGGTTGATTATCAGGATAAATAGTTAGGATACTCATGGGTTATTGACTCTATAAAGACGTAATTCACATTCAAACAGGAAGACCAGTGCTTCCAGATAACGTAAGCTGTCTTGCACTGAGGCTCCCCAAGTGTAAAGGCCATGTCCAGCAATCAGGTAGGCATAAACACCCCTATTATGATCCAAATAACGGCTGACGCAAGCAGCAAGTCGTGAAATTGTTTGGTCATTCTCAAAAATCGGGATTATCACCTTGCATTCATGGGTATCAATACCTGGCAACGCTTTTAGTAATTCATAGTTCTCAAGGGTAACAGCCCCATCAAAACATTTTGAAATCAACGTTGCATTCAGTGAATGTGGATGAAGAATGGCGCGAACATCAGGAAAATGCTGATACAAAGAAGTATGTAACTAGGTTTCGGCAGAGGATTTTTTGCCATCCAAGGAATTAG
>JABFRM010000263.1 GCA_013141155.1 Methylococcaceae bacterium
CTGGGAAAACTGCCAGTCTGGCCAAACAGCCGCATTGATGAGCTGCTGCCTTTTGCCGTTGAACAGATCGCAGCAATCAAATTTGCAAAAGAACAGGCTGAGTAGGTGGGACGGCCTGACGCTTACCAAGGACATCGTTCACCGTGCGCTCGAAACCGGCATCAATATCAGTGATGTCGATGATGGTCAATTCCCCCCGCATCGAATTGTTTATGGATTTTATCGTGTTGCTGTGCCAAGGTCTCACGTTGGCTTTTGGCGAAATTCAGGTTATCTAGCGCACCCAGCACTGCAAAATAACGCTCTGCCACGCGAACAATCAAGTCTTGGTGGGCGGTGAGCATTTGCATATCGGCTTTTTTGACGGCTTTACCGGCTTGGTCAACGGCAATCAGGCGGTCATAATGAAACAACGGCTGCGTTAAGGTCAGGCTGTAGCCATAGCTTTTGAAATTGCTAGACCCACCTTGACCCACTGCATTGCCTTGTAGGTTGATGGTCTGAAAGTTGCCAGTGATATTGGCATTTGCATTGACCTTGGGCAACAGCAGCTTGGCCTCCGATTGTGCTTGCGCTTCACGGTTGGCATCCAAATTGGCTTGCCAGCGTTCGAGTTGCGGATCTTCGAGTAGGGCTTGTTGATAGACCTTGAGCAAGTTGATGGGTTCAGCGCTTGGCGGCGCGGCGCGGGATTCAGTAGGCAGTAAACCTAAAAGTGGCGAGCATATTAGGATAGTAACGAGCTGTCGCTTCATGGCGCACCCGCCATTTCCGGCATGACCATCAAATCCTTTTCGCTGAGTCCTGTAATCACTTCGATATAAAACCCATCCGACAGCCCCGTTGCAATCGCCTGTTCCACTATTTTGCCCGGCGCAGTTTCAACGCTGACCAAGGGCTTGTGGTCACGGAACGTTAAGCTATTTTCCGGCACGGCTAATACGTTTTCATGGCGGGCCAAAATAATCTGCGCGGTGGCGCTGTACCCCGCACGGAGCATAATGTCCTTTTGCGGCGGAATCGGTGCCCTGATTTCAAACACCACCCGTCCTTGCTCGGTTTTACGCGCCTCTGGGGCAATGGTTTCTAGCTTGACCGGAATTTCTTGCTCCGGCAGCGCGCCGACCCTGATGCTCAACGGTATGCCTTCTTTGAGTTGACCGGCATCGGCTTCTTCCACATCGCCCTTAAAAATCAGGTCGTGCATATTGGCTAAGGTCACGATGGTGCTGCCTTCGTTGAGGTCATTGGTCTTGATAATAAAGTCGCCGATTTCCGCCTGCCGCTCCAAAACCATGCCATCCATCGTCGCCGCGATCAGCGTCGAGGTGGTTTTCAGTTGCTGCGAAGCGCCTTTCATGCGTAGCTCCAGTTCCCGCTGAGCTTGATCCAACGCCGAACGGGTGAGATTGAATTTCAGTTGCGTATCTTGCAGTTGCGTGTCCGACACCAAGCGTTGTTCATGTAAGGATTTTTGCCGCGCTAATTCTTGTTCGGCGCGGTCATGCTCTAATTTCGCCTTGTTAATCTGCGCTTGCACGGTATTGATTTCAACCGGATCGGCGCGCAAGCTAATCCGCGCAATCAGGTCGCCGCGTTTGACCCATTGCCCCGGTTTGACCAGCATTTCCGCCAAAATGCCGTTCGCTTGCGATTTTATCTTCACTTTTTGTCTAGGAATAATCTGCCCTATCGCGGTGATTTTTTGTGCTATGGTTTTTCGCATGGGGTGGCTGGTTTTAATCGGCTTATCCACGCTTTTGGCGGTGTTCAACAACCAATAAGCCGAGCTGCCGATCAGGGCAAGCATGATCAGCCCTATTAAAATAAACCAAAACTTCTGGCGTTGATTATTCATGTCTTAACGCCTCGATAGGTGAAATCCTTACTGCTTGCCGTGCGAGTAAGTAACCGGCGATCACACCGGTAAGCGTCAGCACGGCTAAAGCGCCGAAAATGTACGGCAGCTCCACTTGCGGGTCACGAAAATAGTCTGAGTTAAGCTCAAAGCGCCGCAACAATTCAATAACGCCGACCCCCGCCAATAAGCCGATATAGCCTGCGCCCAAGGTAATTAACAGCGTTTCTTGCAAAATCATACTGAGGATAGCATTGGGCGTAGCCCCCAACGCCTTGCGGATGCCAATCTCGCGCGTGCGTTCCTTAACCGTGACCAACATGGTGTTGCTTACCCCGACACACCCCGCCAACAATGTCCCCACACAAACCAGCCGATGCCATCCAGCAGCGATTGCAGCTTGCCAACTTCATCACTGATGTCGTAGCCCTCAAAAACGGCCGAGTCCCGCACATCAAAAGCATGTCGCCGCGCCAGCAATTTGGCGGCTTCAGGCTTGATGCTCAACCAGGTATACCCTTTTGCCACGGTTAAGACGATTTGGGTGAGTTTTAAGTCGGGATCAAAAGCAGATTGCAGGGTTTTTAGCGGAATAAAAAAGCGGCTCGGCTGCTGTTCGCCCAAAGCCTTTTTATAAACGCCGATAACGGTAAACGGCACGCCGCCCACTAAGATGGTTTCGCCCAACGGATTGATTTTTTCACCGAACAACACCTCCGCAATTCGAGCGCCGATGACCGTGACCTTGCGTGCTTCCATATTATCTAATTCATTCAGTTGTCGACCTTTAATCAGGGAGAGTTTTTCGATACGTCCAAAATCGGCGTTAATGCCATAGATCGGAAACGAACCGGATTTCCGTTCATACAACATCGTATAATTGCCACTGAGCATCTTCATGGGGGCGACCAGATCAACGCCCTGCAACTTAGCCAGTAATGCAATATCCTCCAGATCCAACTTGATTTCGCGCCCCGGCAATAAGCCCCGAAAAGGCATTAAAGTCTTGCCGCCATGAACCCACACACTGTTGGTACTCACATTGCCGTACATCGACATGACCCCGCGCTCCACGCCTTTGCCCACGCCCAGCATCACGATCAACATGAAGATGCCCCAACTCACGCAAAATGCGGTAAGCGTGGTGCGTAACTTATGGCGGCTGAGGGTTTGCCAAATTTCCAGCCGACGATCAAAGTCAAACATGGGCTTCCCTTTTTGTTTCAGTTTGGATATTGCCATCCTTCAAGCGGATAATGCGATTGGCACAAGTCGCCACCGATTCATCATGGGTAATCATCACCAAAGTACGCCCTTCACGATTGATTTCGTTAAACAAGCGCATCACCTCCTCGGTGCTGGTTGAATCAAGATTGCCGGTGGGTTCATCCGCAAGAATCAACGGCGGATCATTCGCCAGCACCCGCGCAATAGCGACCCGTTGCCGTTGCCCGCCGGAAAGCTCCGTCGGTAAATGATCTGCACGATCCGCCAACCCCAGACGTTCCAATAAAGCCAGCGCTTTTTGTTCCCGCTGTTTGGCTGGCACATTTTGGTAATAAAGCGGCAAAGTTACATTCTCCAGCGCAGTCTTAAATGGCAACAGGTTAAACGATTGAAACACAAAGCAAATCAAGCGACTACGATACTGTGCGGCGTGTTTTTCCGAGAGATTTTGGATTAAGCTGCCGTTTAAACGATATTCACCTGCGTCATAGTCATCCAAAATGCCGAGTACGTTTAACAGCGTGGATTTACCAGAGCCAGAAGGCCCCATAATGGCGACGAACTCGCCTTGCGCCACGGTGAAATTGATGCCTTTAAGCACGGGGACATTCATCAATCCAACGGTGTAGGACTTGCTCAAGTTGTTTATGGCTATCATTTTGTTTGCTTTGCATCTGCCACCTGACACAGCGGCAATATCGCTTCCAACTCTTTTCCGGTGGCTTCTTGCTTGAGATCATAATCGACCACCACTGGCATAAAATCAATTTCCGCATCAAATCGCAGATAAGTTGAGACGGGTATTTCGCCTTCCGGTAAGGTGGCTTTACGGCAGGCATCAACGTGTATGAGCAGTGAGCCTTTCGCTTTATTGCCGCTTTCTGCTTTTTATTTTTTGGTTAGTTCACGGGTTTGTAGTACACGGGCAATATCACTCGGCTTAATGCGATACGCATACAGATTGGCTATTTTTGCCCATCCCCTCGAAAAGGTAAAAGTTTGCAATAACTCCAATTAAGTTTTACTGAATGCAACTTGTTTTTCTGCAATGTGAGAAAAGAATTTCCTTCTTCCTACTCCAGTAATCTCACAAACCTCGGCGGCGGTCTTGTCTGAGTTTTCGTATAAAATTCTGGCATTTTCCAATTTTGCAGGGTCGGTTTTAGGCCTTCCCCCTGTTTTGCCACGCGCTTTGGCTGATGAACGACCTGCCGCCGCCCGCTCCGCGCGCAGCTCCCTTTCCATTTGGTGGATGGCCCCCATCATCGACAGAAAACAACGGCCGGTAGCGGTGGTAGTATCAATATTTTCACGCAATGACACCAAGTTTACTTGCTGCTGTTCCAGCAGTTTGGCCGTTGTCAGCAAATCCATCAGCGAGCGCGTCATGCGGCTCAATTCACTTACGACCAAGGCATCATTTGGCCGAACATATTCCAGAAGCTGATCCCACCCCGGCCGATCCATGTGCGACCCGGTCATTTTGTCGGTAAATATTCTGCTGCAACCCACTTTCTGCAGTGCATCCATTTGAGAATCAAGATTTTGTCCAACACTACTGACGCGTGCGTAGCCTATTCGATTAGCTGGCATAAAAATATGATTTGGGTTGATGTGGATAGTGCAAAAAGTTAACACATAACATGGTTAAATGCATTATGATTTTGGCAACGGTTTTTGCACTTAAAATGAAAGGAATTACCATTGTGATCTTCAGCGGTAATTGGCACTAAATTTTCAACGTTATGTGGCACTCGGATATCGGGCTAGGGTTCGATATACTGTCGGACGTGAAACCGAAAACAGCTCAGCTAGGTCACTGATCGAATACTCACCCGTGTCCTGCATCCGACGCAGTTCTTTCTGTTGTTTTTCTGATAATTTCGGCTGTTTCCCACGTAGTTTTCCTTTCGCTTTAGCAATAGCCATTCCTTCCCGGGTACGTAAACGTATTAAGTCTGACTCGAATTCCGCAAAAGTGGCCAGGATGTTGAAAAACATCTTACCCATCGGATCGGTGGGGTCGTATACGCTTCCACCAATTGCAAGCCTCACATCACGTTTGACTAGAGAGTCCGCTATATCACGCGCATCAGGTACCGATCTGGCGAGCCTATCCAGCTTGGACACCACAAAAGTATCTCCCGCGCGGACAGCGGCTAATGCCTGATCCAAACCTGGTCGCAGCCGATTGGTGCCGGTGAGGCCGTGATCGGTATAAATTCGATCTTTTGCGACACCGAGATTGATGAGCGCGACTTGCTGGGCAGCGAGATCTTGTTTGTCAGTTGAACAGCGGGCATAGCCAATTCGAGTTGTAGTCATAGTGATATGTGTACGATTAAGGGACTGCAAATGATATTGTTATCGTACCACTTAAATGATACTGTGTGAGGCGTTGATTTTCGGCAATTGGCAGCGACGCCATCAACCGTCCGTTGACCGATCCCCTTGCGGACACTCATTGTGAAAAGGCACGACTGATTTGGAGTAATGCCATGACACCAAACCATCAAGTTGACGACTCACCGGCGGCATTGAGCTCAGGTCAACGCGAAAAAGCTATGATGCGTTTTGAGCTGCTCAAACCTCATTTGGAAGAGGGTGTGCCATTACCACGAGTGGCAAGTGATGCCGGTATAGCCTTACGAACTGCAAAGCGCTGGCTAGCCCGATATCGGGCGCGTGGATTGGCTGGTCTGGTTCGGACTGTTCGATCCGATGCAGGTCATCGTAAACTTATCCCAAAGCTGATAGACATAATTGAGGGAATGGCTTTGCGTAAACCTCAGCCGTCGGTCGCCACTCTTTATAGGCGTGTCATTGCCATCGCTAAAGACAATGGCTGGTCATCGCCCTCCTACAGTTGTGTCTATAGTGTAGTCCGCACATTAAGCCCTGCGATGATTACCCTTGCACATGAGGGGCCATCGGCATTTCGCGACCGGTTTGAACTTATCTACCGACATCGTGCCGATCAGCCAAATGCCATTTGGCAGGCCGACCACACGGAGCTCGATATACTGATCCTGGATGCCAATGGCGCTGTTGTTCGGCCCTGGCTGACCACTGTCATGGACGACCACTCCCGTGCTGTCGCGGGATACATGGTGTTTCTTGGCGCACCGTCAGCGCTGCACACTTCTCTTGCGTTGCGCCAAGCAATTTGGCGGAAACAGGATACTGTTTGGCCTGTTTGCGGGATTCCAGACGCGCTCTACGTCGATCATGGCAGTGACTTTACCAGCATTCACCTCGACCAAGCCGCAGCAGATTTGCATTTCCAACTGATATACTCCGCCGTCGGCCGCCCACAAGGCCGAGGTAAGATAGAGCGACTTTTCGGCACGTTGAATACGGAGCTTCTTCCTGAATTACCCGGACACCTCATAGGCAGTAAGCCTACTACGCCACCACAATTATCCCTTGCCGAACTGGATGCCGAAATCGGTGCTTATATCATTGGCAATTACAATGCCCGCGTGCATAGCGAAATCGGCGCACCACCACAGAAGGTCTGGCTCGGTGATGGATGGTTACCGCGAATGCCGGACAGCTTGGAAGAGCTGGACATGCTGTTGGTCATGGTGGCAAAACACCGCATAGTCCATCGCGACGGTATCCATTTTCAAGGGCTACGGTATATCGATCCGACGTTGGCTGCCTATGTTGGCGAACCCATTACCATCCGGTATGACCCTCGGGACCTTGCCGAGATCCGTGTATTCCATCGCAACCGTTTCCTTTGCCGAGCAGTCAATCCAGAGCATGCAGGACGGGTAATCACTCTTAAAGATATTCAAGCAGCCCGCTCCGAACATCGCAAATCTCTCAGTAATCAAATCAACGAGCGGATTACACGGGTACTCGACTTTTTGCCTGGACACCCAACAGAAACCACTTCATCCCTGAAGGCAACACACCAGAAACGCCGGGGGGCAAAGCTAGGGAGCGGGGGGGAGGAGGGGTGAGAAGGGTCGGGACGGAGGGACGCCGTGCAGGGTACTTAATTGTCACCAAGGAACAAAGG
>JABFRM010000259.1 GCA_013141155.1 Methylococcaceae bacterium
ATTGAAATCCTGTCTGCTGATGAATTAGCGGCACTTAAGGTTTTAAATGCAAATACAACCGGTGCCTTGAATAAATTACTTGTAGACCAATTAGCGTCCTTACCCAAGGAGGATTCGCCGAAACAAGTGTGGCTTGTGGAAATTCCGTTTTTAATGCCACACGGTACTGATAGCCTTAAACTGGAAGTTGAACACGATAGAGGGCAAGCTGCTGAGACAAATCAAATGCCTTGTTGGTCGGTTACGTTGACCCTTACGCCGCCAGGACTGGGGATACTGTATTGCAAAGTCAGTTTTGTTGATGGCGTGTTGAATACCTATTTTCGGAGTGAAGATGCAAAAACACTGCGGATGATTGAGCAACAGTCCGAACAATTACGCGTGCAATTTGCAGCCGTAGGCTTAAAACCAGGGCATATTGATATGCAAAAAGGGCAATTGGGAAAGCCTCTTTCGGATAAGCTGCATCATCAAACGTTATTTGATGATAGGGCTTGATGGCAAATCGAAGTTTACTTAATTTTTTATTTTTATTAATCAATGGTTAACGGTTTAGTTGATGCGAAAAATATTGCCACCGTCCTCAAAAAATGCTACTAATACGCCGTAGCATACGGGTGTGCTACATAAATTGGTGTTTTGCAGTATTTAGGGGCTTTTTTGTCAAGATGTACGCAAATCGCTTGATGCAATCTATAGAGAAGCTTTAACCATCTTTAAGGGGAGAAAAAATGAACAACAGTATTAAGAAAGCGGTCATTTCAATTTACTTGGCTGCTATGCCTATCGTTGGGATGGCAGGTGATCCAAGTGCCATTGGTGATGTTCCTGGTCGTGATTTAGGTTTTTGGGGGCTTGGATGGCTTGGACACGTCGGTATGTGGACGGGTAACAGTGTACTTGAAGTGCTGGATAAAACGCCGGTTATTCAACAAAATACACTTGCAAACTTCAAGGCGCAAACCAGCTATTGGGGTGCCCGTTATGGTAATGGGTCAAATTTTTACACCATGACTTCTACAGGCTGGGATCAAAGTAATTACAATCCTTCTTACACATTGACTTCACAATGGCGTGAAGGTAAATGGGTGTATAAGTGTACAAAATATACCGCGAGTGGCACTTGCGCCTCTTATGGCAATGTGATGACTACCGCACTGTTCAGGTGTGATACTTTTGTAAATTATATGTATTTTAAAGGCACAGGCAGCAATTTAGTGAGTTCATTTACGCCCGCTAATGTCTATAACGCCATGCCTATCGCAAGATAACTGTATTCTTGGGTGGATTGTTGTCGCCCTATTTTGATTTGGTCAGAATAGGGCAATTATTAAATTATATTGATGATGAAAAAGTTTTTATATATCTTAGGCGCGATAATTGTTGGCCTAGCAGGCTATCGTTTTTTAAATAATTCGCCATTAAATCAACAGCAAGCGCAGAATAATCCGACTAGCATCCTTAAGCTTGTAGCAGATAAAGTTGCACCAAAAGTTGATATGGTAAGCTTTCGACAAAATCAAATTGGTTTTGATTTAGCGCTTGATCAAATAAAACCTATGGCAACCACAAAAGTTAATAATCAAAAAATTAATGACATACAAAATATTTTAAACAGCACTAATCAAAAGAATATTGAGGAATTAGATCGAGCCGTATCATCGTTGCTGCAAGATAAAAAAATACCACGTTCCGATAAAATTTCGGGTTTATTAAATTTAGTAAAAGAGTTTGGTGTTGATTCTGAAAAAGGTCGATACTTGCTCGATGCGCTTGGTTCGCTAAGGCCCATTGAGATAGCCGATAATTTAATTAGACTATTCAATACGCCTAATGCTTTAGATGGCACTAAAAATCAAATTATGACCATTTTGGCAGATTCTTATGGTATCGACCCTACAAAATTTAGTCTTGAAACCGCAAAACTTATCGCCCAGCAAAGCATTGGCATTCAAGATTTTTTCACACAACAAATTCAAAATCCCACTAACGGAGATGTATACAGGCAGGCAATCAAATTGTATCCGTCGGTCTCTTCAGAGACGGAGTTAGCATTATTAAATGACTCACTGATTAAGCATCAAGATTTAATCCCTATTCAAGAAAGCCTCAGTATTCGGCTTGATTCCTCAATAGTAAACGCGGGCGTTCAAAAAAATTTATTGCCTGAGCTTTTGGATAATGTTCAACAAGGGGTATTCGGTGCTGACGTTAAGCAAGAATTTAATAACCGCTTATATACCGCACTGAATGCACCCAATGCTGAAAAAATTATCGCTGATAGGGTTAAGCCACAACTTGAGGCATACATACGCGAGCAAGAGCCGCCGTTAAATATAGCTGATGCTGATTTTAATGGCATCCACAATTATTCATCTTGGGTTGAGGCCTATGCAAAATCTGCAAATAATGGCGATAAAAGCGCATTTATTGCTAATTATTTAGCTGCTTCAGCATCCCCAATTCAACAAGCTGCGGTAATTGTTTCTGCCGATGGAAATTTGCTCTATCAAATTCAGAAAAATGCTGCCATTCAAAATAATATGTCCAGCGCATTAGCAGACCCTAACTTACCCTCTGGAGCTAAAACCATCATTCAAGATGCTGTGCAACGATTGCAAGCCTCAAATCAATAAGTTGGGCATGACTTCTCTGAAAACGGGGATTTTATGCAGGAGGCGCATGTACGTGCTGTCTGACACGTTTAAACGTGTGCTGAGTTGTTCGTTTGCACGGTAGGATGGGTAGAGTGGTAACGAAACCCATCGCAAGGATGAGACTGATTATGATGGGTTTCGGCTATCGCCGCTATCCAATCCTACTTGGCTGCTTTAGGCATTAAAAAACTTAAAACCAATAACAAATAAACATATTGAGTAAGCACGATCATCCTTTGTTTAATATTCATAAAGCTTGAATACATCTCAATAATATGTAATCCATCTCCATACGGCGCAAAGAATATTGAATTAGGCATTAGCGATGATTCTACCCACCAATCTTTTAAAGCATTAAAAGTAGCACCCGGCAATACTGCAAAAGCCCGAAAAGCAACCAATTGCGAACCCACTAAAATTAACCAAAACCAAGCAGTTGAAAAGTTAAACGGCGCCCGCAGCAAGCTATTTTTGATGATAAATCCCAATGCCAATAAAATGACAGGAAAAGCCCAAAAAATAAAACGATCCGTGTGAGTGCCCCCTAAAATTGCAAGTATCAGCACCATAACCAGGTAACAAAAAAGATGTGGATATTGAGCGATAATTTTTACAGTATCGCGCACATTAAGCACTAAAATTAAAAATACCGGTCCATAGGTAGTTAAGAAGGCGACGATAAAAATATCAGGATGTGCAATATGACGCTTTAATGAAATTAAAGCGTGTGATGCACTGGTATAATCCCCTGTCGCCACCACCATTAAATGGGTAACAACTAAACTTATTGCCCCTAAAATGACAGACAACACCAAACAATAGGTCATAGCGTTTTTGTTATATTGCTTAACAAAATACCGCCAATAAACATTCTCGATCAACAGCGACAGTGGTGCTATTAACACAATTTCCCGAAAAAATACGCCCAACATTGACAGTAACACCAGCGCCAGCTTAATTACAATATTCGTTTCCTTCCCGCCACCAATAGCAAAAATAGTGGCAATAAAAAACAACGCGCTGGGATCGGTAAATACCGGAAATAATCCCAAAAATCTGGCAGGACCATTGGGATTCATCACCAATAAACCGAGCAACACTAATACTATCCAATTAGTTTTTAACAATCGGCTTAATATAATAGCCGTTGAAACAATAATCCCTATGCCAAATAGCGCATTAATGAGGGTAAATCCCAGCATTAAATTAGCTGGAAATAACTTACCCACCAGAAAAGAGGTTCCTAAACGGTAAATAAACGGCTTCTCACCACTTAGCGGCTGTTGCATAACGACTTGCTGAGCCATTACATAATAGTTATTTGCATCCCAGGGATGCCCGTTATCTAATTGAATAATTGGCTGAAAATACCAATACAAAAATCCAAAACCAATAACAATAAGCAAACCAATTAATTTACTCGGCATATACTCAAAATTATGATCATATCCTTTCACATTCTGAAAGATTTTTTTGAACATGTTGGTGGTCGGTCTAAACCAAAGTAAGGGTAAGTTAGAACAGATTCCTCTCAATAAAGACAGGAATAAGGGTAGCTTTGCCTAATATGCGTGGCGTGGCAAGTATGCGTAAATGGCTGGCAAATTTGTGATAGGAAAGCCTATCCCTTGTGTACGACAGAAAACAGATAACTATAAGATTTATTATTTAATAAATCAGTGGTTTATATTCTTGTTGCACACAGGGAATAGTTGCTTAGTTTAGTGCTCTTGTAGCCACGTTCCAATCCTACTTACTACTGGCCCATCGATATTGAACCATTCATCTGTCCATAGGTGTCCTTTTCGGGCATTTGTCCCATCTGCGGCATATGCTGGGAAAGCTTCAGAATTTGGCGCATGGTTTGAAAATAAATAATCAGTACCCTGCTGAGACGTATAAGCACCCTCAGTAAATACATCTAGCCATTCATCATATAAGGAGTATATGTCTAAAGATGGTGGAGCGCCGGGGTCAACAGTGTAATCTTGACTAAGTGTGAGCGATTGTTCTGAGCAATCACCAGTATTTTCAGCAGGGTCTATGTAGCTAAGTCCCTTCGATCCTATACCATTCACCATGATAAAACCGTTAAATCCATTTGGATTGTTATCGCTTTTCGTGCCATTTTTTTCTGCCATATAGCTAGCAAATATAGCGCCCGAGCTTAAACCTATCATGTAATTTTTTGTGAGTCGTCTATTGTCGTTTTCAGGAAACTGGGTATTGTACCCTGGTGCTAGGTCAAGTATTGCATTGATGAAGTTTTCATCTGGATTTGATGAATCTGGGGTGTTAGTCTGCCACATTGGGGTTAAAGAAAATCGACTGGCAGGGAAATTTTCGTTTTTTGCAGGTATAAATGGGCAGTTCTCCCGTATTTTGTACTCAGTACGTGGTTCAGGAATAACAACTAACCAACCATTACCCCATAGCGCCCTGATAGCATTTATTGTTGCGTTCCCACGTGGAGTATTTGGATCCAACATATCTGCGGCACTGGCGGAGGATTCAACTAGCCAAATCATTAACTTTCCATTTCCGGATGTGCCGCCAGCACCATCCGTTCCAGTAAATTCATTCGTTGCAGGGGTTTTAAATAGAAGGGTTCGGTCTCCTATAGGAGTGCTTTGAAAACCCTCTGAAGCTACATCTGCATTTGCAAAAGGTGAAGCCACAATACTCAAGCTTGTAAAAACGGATAGTGCTATTTTAGATAAAATTTTCATACAGGTAACCTTATAAGAAGTTATGTGTTAATTCATGGGGAAAAGCAATAACCCCCATTTTTAAATAAATGTTTAGTCCCACATCTAAATAGGCTCGACTTTGAACAGAGTATCTACCGCCCTGATTATAGGTTTAAGTCGATTAACTCGTTTGTTCTGGATTATCCTCACCATCCTAATATATTATCGGAAAATTTTTTTCGGGATGTTTTTTTATGTCGTCTAATAGTTGTTCGCATAAACTGACCATTCTACCTTCTACTATAAAACCTTCCGCTATTACACGTAAGGAATAAAAATCTGACTGTGGTAGGTGCCGTTGCCGAAATTCCTCAAATTGTTCTCTAAATTCGGTTATATCGAATTTGTTTTTAATCTGGTCACAAGTTGCTTGTCCAAACAATGAATGTACCTCCCTTATTTGTTGAGCAGTGAAGTATGTTGACGCATACATCGCAAAGCTGCATGTATCATCTGGATTTCTGCGTTGTAATTCACAAAATATAAGAGAAATTCTGGCATCAATATTGTCTAATCGTTCGTTTATGTTAACAAGTTCTTTATTTTCCATATATCTGATTAATAGGTTATTTATTGAAGCGTTTCGATTAATGATCGAAACGCTCAAGAAATTAATTTAAAATTAAATTATCCAAGATGAAACATTCTCTAGAAACAGAGCAATTTCATGTGCTCTTTGCGAAGTTACTCCTAATCCAATAAGTCCACCCCTAACTTGGTCATAAACAGCGTCTCTTAATACTTGCTCCCCCCGCTGAGCAAGTCGCGTTAATGTCTGAGAAAGAAAAGGACCATAAGCCCTTACTGTAAGACCGGCTGTGTAACTAACATTATTTTCGATGTAAGCAATTGCTTCAGGGCTGGTTATAATCTCTGCCATCCAGATTAATGTTCTTCTGACTGCCCAGCCACCAAATATTTTCGGCGTCTTTTTTTGCTCTACGTTCAGACCATCATCGTAAAGCTCAATAGTTTGGCTGGTAATCAGTCCGTTTTCAAAAACAGCTTTTACAGTATGAATTGACGATGAAATACAGGGGGAGCCGCTAAAACTTAACTGGTTTTCCTGGAATGTAATCGTTTTCGTGGTATTGGCAATGTCCGACGCATCCCATACAATTTCATCATCTAAAAGGACGTGGGCAATGGAGGCTGTGTGGATACCCAACATTGAAATATTGGTTACACATTGGCTGTTGTTTGAGTTTTGGTTGGTGTTGGTTATTTCAAAGCGGTATGGCTGGGTGCCGTTTGCTTCAGCGGCGATTGGTATTAAAAGCAGCCCTATACAAGAGAGCGGCATTAAGATCAGACGGGCGAATAATTTAGCCCCCCCCCGCAAGTATTTTAAACGATGATACAATCGAACTTCTATGTGCGCTAATTAGCTTTAATTTTTTCATAATTAAACGTTGGTTATTGTGAATAAATAGTTAAATTGCGCTTTGAAACAGGTCTAACATCTAAACTCTGATCCAAAACACAAGTTGATACTATCACAGAAAATTTGTTTACATACTGTGACAAATTGCCGCACCCTACTCGGCGGCGGTAAGCTGACTTACCCGCTGAATGCCCTAGGAGCCTGTCGGACAGGATTTGGCATTCTTAGCATTGCTTAGCCATTACGGATTTTTAGTGGCAATAATTCTTCGGTTCATTAACTGACTTATCACTATTTCACTTTGAAATGGCGACGTTTT
>JABFRM010000039.1 GCA_013141155.1 Methylococcaceae bacterium
GTGATAACCCCGTTAATCCATCAATTCAAAATCGCTTTTCTCGGTACCGCATTCTGGACAGCGCCAATCATCAGGAATATCTTCCCAACGTGTACCCGGCGGTATACCGGAATCCGAATCGCCTTCCGCTTCACTGTAAATATGACCACAGACATCACATTGGTATTTTTTATAATCGGTCATTGCTGCTCTCCTCGTTGCTTTAAAATTGTAACGCTTCACTTTTTTAACCATAAGTAAGTATTTAAGCATAAGTTTTCAAGTATAACGGCGGCAGGTTAAGCCGATCATGGTTCGACAGACTCACCACGAACGGCACAACCTCTTTCCTGACGTGAAACAAATGCCTGAAAACTTTAGCCTGGCTACTTAGCTGTACAACTCGTCATTCCGGCAGGGAAGCCGGAATGACGTATAACTAAATTTGTGTAGATAGGCATGCCTTTTAAACTAAGCGTTAAGACTGTAGCAGCTCTCATTTTAATTTGCAAATGACAGATAAATTTTAAGCACGATGGGGTTGCCATTCAGCATAAGCGGGCATTTGCGCGCCATATTGCAGCCAAGGCACTGCGTGTTATTGCCAAATTTGAAATTCGAGAATTTGCATGGGTGTTTCATCTAAAGTCGCAACACGCAAGATTACCTGCGTTTGCCCAGCGCGTTGCGCAATTAAGTGGCTGCCACAGCGTGAACAAAAGTAGCGTAACTTACCAGGCGAAGATTCAAACGCTGTTAATGCTTCTGCACCTTGCGCCTGCGGAAATTTTGATGCTTTACCGCCGCCGTAGTAGTCAAGGCTGCTGCATGTGCCTTGCGACAAGTGTGACAAGCACAATGCACAATGGGTGAATCAAGCTGCAAGGCTTCATGCTTCACCACCCCACAAAGACAACTACCTTTCATCACTTACCTTTCCATAGAAAGAATTTAATGCTTGATACGCGCTAGCATCGAAAAATTATCATACAATAATCTAAGTGTCCATACAGGACTGTAGTCGTGACGAAAACCTAAGCTCACTTTTAATATATTACGCAATGCCGCTTTCTGCGAACCCATTTTTTACAATCCCCACTTTAAAGGCAAAAAAACATGATCCCAATGGTAAACCTGCAAGCTCAATATGTCGAAATAAAAGCAGAAGTTGAGCGTGGTTTGGCTGAAACAATCACTAATTGTGCCTTTATTTTAGGGCCAAATGTGCAAGCATTTGAACAAGAAGCGGCAGCTTATTTGGGCGTTAAACATGCAATAGGCGTAGCTTCAGGCACCGATGCACTGCATTTGGCATTAATTGCTGAAGGCATAGGGGCTGGGGATGAAGTGATTACCACTGCCTTTACCTTTATTGCCACCGCAGAAGCCATTAAATACGTGGGCGCGACTCCAGTCTTCGTGGACATAGATCCTAAGACGTTTAATATTTCCCCAGCCGCGATAGCACGGGCAATTACGCCTAAAACCAAAGCAATTATGCCCGTACATCTGTTCGGCCAACCGGCGGACATGACGCGTATTCAGCAATTGTGTGAGCAGCATCAATTAAAACTCATTGAAGACGCTTGTCAGTCGTTTGGTGCGCGCATTAATGGCAAGCAAACCGGTACACTTGGGGATGCGGGCGGCTATAGCTTTTTCCCCAGTAAAAACCTCGGAGCCTTTGGTGATGGCGGTTTAGTGGTGACCAATTCAGATACAACTGCGGCCAAAATCAAGCAACTGCGTAATCACGGCTCGGATGTACGCTATTACCATGATGTGATCGGTTACAACAGCCGCTTAGATGAAATGCAGGCAGTGATTTTGCGTGTCAAATTAAAACGTATCGATCAATACAATCAAGCGCGGCGCGATGTTGCACAGCTTTATTCTGAGTTGCTCAGCGATTTACCACTCACTACCCCGTTTGCAGATGGCTTAGGCGAGCATGTTTACCACCAATACACGCTATTATCGGATTGTCGCGATGACATCTTAAAAGCCTTGCAGGCTAAACAAATCGGCTGTGCTGTTTATTATCCGGTGCCTTTACATCAACAAAATGTCTTTAAGGCCGAATACGCCAGTGTCAGTTTGCCGATCACTGAAGCGGTTGCGAGCCGTTGCTTTGCATTACCCATTTGCCCTTTTCTTGCGGACGACACCATTAAAGAGATTGCCGGCGTGATTCGAGGTGTGTTTACTGTCAATTGAGCAAGCCATGACTTTACTTGATTTTACGCTTTACCAAACTTTGATTGTGGGTGGGTTATTCGTCTGGACGGGCTTTGTGCGTACCGGGCTTGGCTTTGGGGGTGCCGCTCTAGGCCTGCCGCTGTTATTGTTCGTGCATAACGATCCGCGCTTGTGGTTGCCGATCATCAGTGTGCATCTGCTGTTTTTTTCAGGACTGACGCTACGCACCCGTTTGCATAATGTCGATTGGGTTTATTTGCGGCATACCTCCCACTACATCATCCCGCCTGCGATTATTGGGGTGTTCGGCTTAGTCAATCTGCCTATTTTATGGCTGAATGTCTTTATTTATTCAATCACGCTGTTTTACGGCTTCATCTGGCTGCTTAACCGAACCATTAAAAGCCAACATGACTGGGTTGATAATGTGCTGTTAATACTTGGGGGCTATATTGCCGGCACTTCCTTGACTGGCGCACCGCTAATGGTTGCCGTGTATATGCGCCACGTATCTAAAGAAAAGTTACGCGATACGTTGTTTTTACTGTGGTTTATTTTGGTCAGTATTAAAATGACCACTTTCATCGTCTTAAAGGTTGACCTGCATTTTCAGGCAGCACTATCCTTGATTCCGGTAGCGGCAATTGGGCATATATCCGGGCTTAAAGCGCATGCCGCCATCATGCGGAATGACTTATTGTTTAAACGCTGGATGGGTGGCGGCTTGGTTATTGTGAGCGCTTTAGGATTAGCGAATTTGGTAAGTTGAGGTATGTGCAGTCTCGTGGGCAGCGCTGTCATCTATCCACAACACTGCGGCGGAAACCCCATAACAGGGTTTCCGCCGAACAGACTTACGGTAAGGTTTTAACGCTTAAAGTATTGCTATAAGCCGATTTGCCATTGGCATTGGTAGCCCTGACGCGGTAGTTATAGCTGGTGTTACGGCTTAGGCCGGTATTGGAATAACTCACAACATTTGCGCCAACGGATGCCACTTGGCTAAAGCTGGTGCAGTTTGCGCCTTTGCAACGTTCAATCAGGTAATTCAACTCATTGCTTGCATTATCAGCCCAAGAAAAACCCACTCGGCTGTTGGTTTTGGCGGTGCTTATCAAGTTGCTTGGTGCAATCGGCTTGGTCGCTACAACCGCTGGTGCAATGGTCAAGGTTGCGGTTACCGTAGAAACCACACCGGCTGAATCGGTTGCAGCCAGCGTTACCGTTGCTGCACCTGCTACAGTCGGTATACCAGAGATAACATTGCCCGCCAACGATAAACCACTGGGCAAGCCCGTTGCGCTAAAGGTGGAGCTGTTTGCGCCACCCGTTGCACTTAAGCTTGCGATATACGCCTTACCGACCACGCCACTGCTTAATGTGGGTGCAAAAACAATCGGTGCGTTAGCGACTTGCAAGTTGATGGTTTTTAACACCGCAACACCATTCACATCCGCCGCCGTAATCGCAAGTGGGAATGTGCCAGCAACAGTCGGTGTACCGATCAGATTAGCGCCATCAAACCTCAAACCCGCTGGCATACCAGATACTTTAATGGTGTAAGGTGCTAATCCGTATTGCGCGGTGATTGACGCAGTATAAGCCGCACCGACCTTAGCATTAGCCAGTGTTGTGGTTGCAACATCTACTTTTGGTTTCACCGTCATCGTAGTTGCAGCACAACCCACCGTGCCAGAAACTACACCGACGTAGTCAATATATTCACCCGTCACAACTGTTACTGCGGGCGAGATGAAAGTAGTGCCAACAGGCGTTGGGGTTAGCCATACCACCGTACCAACACCATTTTGCACGCCACCATTGACTTGAACCCTGCTTAAGATAGGGTTCGCACCGCCTCTGCCTGGCGTGAAAGAGGTAATCAAGGCATCAGTACCCGCACAAGGAACATCGGCCACTATTGGATCGTTAATCGTAATATTCACCACCGCAGTCGTTGCTGTAGCCGCTGAATCAGTCGCCGTCAAGTTGATAGAAGCAGTGCTTGCTTGCGTAGGTGTACCGCTCAACACATCACCCACTAAGGTCAAACCTGCGGGTAATACACCGTTCACCGTGTAAGTGAAGCTGCCTGTACCGCCTGTTGCCGCAAGTGTTGTGGAATAAACCGAGCCGGTTAAGCCATCCGGCAAGGTAGGCGCAAACGCAATCGCCGCATCATTAACCGTCAAAGTCAGAGTGGTTGAAGTACTCAAACCGGTTACCTTATCGGTTACGGTGATATTGACCGCAGCATTGCTCACCGCCGTGGGTGTGCCGATGATGTTCGCGCCATCAAAACTCAAACCAGTAGGTAGTCCAGTGACCACAACGCTGACGGCATCGCCATTTGGCGCACTGGCCACAATGGCTGAGCTATAAGCGACACCAAAAACACCGTTGGCTAAAGCCGAAGTGGTGATGCTAGGCGCAACAGCCGCACTAACCACATCGCCGTCACGCACGGCGATGACCGCTTCAGGCGCGTCTTTATCCGCAGGCATCTGTCCACCCATATCAAAATAAAAAACCCATGCGCCATTGCCATTCGCAGCGCCGTTTCCGGCCTCAACATTCGTCCAGTAGCCATATTTTTGCAGGTTAACGAACGGGCCCGTATTGACTAAACCCCAGCCCGCTTGCGGAAGTCCCGATGTGTTGTAATAAGCCTTAAGGCCTAATTCGTCATAAAACAAATGCGCCAGTTCCGACTCAGCCGTATTGGAATTGTAGCCACAAGTTTGACCGTTGTTCCCGAAATTACCGCAAGGGGTCGTTAAATTGATTGTGGTGTCAACTAACGTCGGCAAACGCCAATCGCTAAATCCCCCATAGACCAAATTACTTGCCCAAGCCATAGCAGCCGACCAAGGCATATAGTATTTCGGCGTCGTCGCGCTATTAAGCCACGTAATATTGCGGTCGGTATCATAGAGCATTCCATTGCCACGATCTAACAATTGTGCCTGTGCAGTGCCACTGAGACACAGCAAAATAAGCGGTAGTAATTTGGATTTCATTTTCTTCCTGGCGTGTAAAAATCTTAAGGGATTGTTTATCAGGCCTGTATAAAGCGAAAACGTCTTAGCAACGTTTTCGCCTTTTACAACAACCTTATGGTAGGGTTTTGACGCTCAAGGTATTGCTATAAGCTGATTTACCGACGGCGTTTGATGCCCTTACACGATAAGTATAGTTGGTGTTACGGCTTATGCCAGTATTCGAAAAAGTCTTGGCATTTCCCCCAACAGATGCAATTTCACTAAAGATGGTGCAAGTTGCGCCTTTGCAACGTTCAATCAGATAATTCAACTCATTGGTTGCATTGTCAGCCCAAGATAGAACCACTTGGTTGTTGGTTTTGGTGTTGCTGGTGTTGCTGGTGGGGCGGCGGGAGCTGTTACCACCATTGCAGGTGAAACAGTCATCTTGCTTGCGGCACAAATCGTGGTTGTTGTATCCAAAGCGCCAGATATGGAATGAGTTCATCATTAGCAAAAATAAGTAACTGATGTTACGTAGATTGGTCGAAAGTCAGGCTTCAGCCCGAGAATAACTCGCCCAGCCAAACGGCATCCCATAAGAAATAATCGCCAACACGCTTAAGCATGCTGCCGCAGCGGATTTGCCAAAATATTGTCATCTCGGCAATTCCTGCCGGAATGACGTTGTTACTGAAGCATCTTTATACTCAGGTAACTTAATGGCAATGATCCCTAAGACGGGATACTGGCATCTCTGCCAGTATGAAGGGGCTTGCTGAAGCATCTGGCCAATCAGGAATATTTTTACTTTTGCTAATGTTTCATGTAATGTTTTCGTGAAACTTAGTAATGAATCATCAGGATGTTTATGAAACAACCCATTGCAACAACAGATTTTTTGCAAAACCATGCCGAATGGTTGGCACAGTTCGATAGTTCCCAGTTACTTTACACGCTGCTGACGTTGTGTGACCAGTCGGGGTTTTATATCCTGGATAAAGTGCAAAACGTTGTCTATTGGAGTGTCGGCGCGGAACAGGCAACGGGTCTGAGTGGTGCCGCGCTTGTAGGGAAACTGTGTCCGTCGGATCAGCTATTGATGTCCACTACGCAAGATGGCAGAGATAAACTGCCGGTAAAAAAAATAACACAGGTGTTATATGATCGGGAAGGTAATTTTGCGGGTAGTTTAGGGTTATTGCTAACGGATGCCATTCAGATCAAGCCGTCAGTAATCTCGAAGCCTTTAACCCATGTCCAGCAAAATTTCCAGGGTATTTTGAGTCGATCACCTGCGATGCAAGATGTTTTTCAAATCATCAGAAATGCTGCCGAGACGGCCGCGAACGTGTTGGTGAGAGGTGAGAGTGGTGCGGGTAAAGAGTTGGTTGCCCGCGCTATTCATGATCTTAGCAGCAGACGTTATGCCCCATTTCTGGCGATTAATTGCGCTGCACTTTCCAGTAATTTGTTGGAAAGCGAATTGTTTGGGCATGTGCGGGGTGCGTTTACTGGCGCGATTAAAGACCATAGCGGCTTATTTCAGCGCGCGAATGGGGGGACTTTGTTTTTGGATGAAGTGGCGGAATTGCCCTTGGAGTTGCAAGCCAAGCTGCTCAGGGTTCTTCAGGAACGTAACTATATTCCGGTCGGCGGCGATCATGAGTTAAGCACTGATGTCCGTATCGTCGCTGCTACGCACCGCTCTTTGCGTGAAGAAGTGAAAAATGGCCGCTTTCGGGAAGATTTAATGTACCGCTTAAGGGTTGTGCCTATTTTTATTCCGTCTTTACGGGAGCGCCGAGAAGATGTGGGCTTGCTGATTTGGCATTTTATAGGACAGCATAATAGCGATAATTTTAGACGCATTGAAAAAATTGAACCACAAGCCATGCGGGCATTATTAGATTATCCGTGGCCTGGCAATGTGCGGGAGCTGCATAATG
>JABFRM010000138.1 GCA_013141155.1 Methylococcaceae bacterium
GCGTAAATTTATCGCTGAAACTATTGGAAATTGCCGCGAAAGTCATTGGCGATTATACCGATATTGAAGTGATTGAGGCGCACCATCGGCATAAAATTGATGCGCCTTCCGGCACCGCTTTACGCATGGGCGAAGTGGTCGCCAACGCTCTAGGTCGTGACTTAAAAGACTGCGCCATTTACGGACGCGAAGGCAATACTGGCGAACGCGACCGCAAAACCATCGGTTTTTCAACCATCCGCGCAGGCGACATCGTTGGCGAGCATACGGTGATGTTTGCGGATGAAGGTGAGCGTCTGGAAATAACCCACAAAGCCAGCAGCCGCATGACCTTTGCCAATGGAGCGGTGCGCGCGGCGGTTTGGTTAGGCGAAAAAAATAAGGGCTTGTTTGATATGCAGGATGTGTTGGGGTTGTCGTAATTTATGGTTTAAGAGCGTAAATGAATAACTTTAACAACTTACCCTCTCTTTCTTGAGCATAGGTATCTACATAAGTTCTGTCAAAACCCGTCATTCCGGCATCCATGCAGGAATGACGGCGTTACGTTTTATAACGCATTGTATTTTAATTGTAAAAAACTTGTGTAGATACTTATGCTTTCTTGAGGGTAAGAGCTGGGGGAGAGGATATAGGGGCATGTTATTAAATTCTTATTTTATTGCGCTCAAATTAACGCAACAGTAATTGCTGATTAATATCCGCTAAATCAGCTTCCGCTATTACACCCGATGCCGCCTTCAACTGAATAATATTCACCAAGTAATGATACCTCGCTTGCAGCAAATCCCGTTTGGCAGCGAACAGTTGTTGCTGCGCGTTGAGGACATCGACGCTGGTGCGTACACCGACATCGTAACCAGTGCTGGTTGAATCTACCTGGCTCTGGCTGCTGTTGAGCGCTTGTTCATAAGCTTGTACCTGCGCGATGCTGGTATTTAGGTTCAAATAGGCGCGTTGCGTTTCTAATTCAGTTTGGCGGCGGGCAATGTCCACATCATCCAAGGCTTTTTGTTTGTTGAGGGTTGCTTGCCTGATTCGTGAGCTAGTAGCGCCGCCTTGGTATAACGGAATCTGCAATTGTACCCCGATGGTTGCAGTGCTCTGGTCACTCCCAAATCCCCATGCACTACCGTTAGCATATTGTTCGTTATAGCTGGCGACGGCATCTAATGTCGGCAGATGCCCCGCTTGGGCGCGTTCAATTTCTTGTGCGGAAAATTTGGCGGCATCCTGTTGAATTTGGATGTTCAGGTTGTTTTGCGTGGCGACATCCAGCCATTTATCCAAACTTTGTTTTACAGTATGCGGCTTGAGATCGGTTTTTACAGTGGCCAGTTTTTGCGGCATTGCGCCAGTGATGGCTTTTACCCCGCGTTTGGCAATTTCAAAATCATTATTCGCACCTAATAATTGCGCCACAATTAAATCGTTACGCGCTTGCGCTTCATTCACATCGGTAATGGTGGCATTGCCCGCGTCATAATTGGCTTTAGCCTGCTCCAACTGGCTGGCAATTGCGGCTTTTTGGGCGTTAAGCAAGTCGATTTTATCTTGCGCGATGAGTACCTCAAAATACACTTGGGTGGTGCGTAAAATCAACGTTTGCTGGCTGAGATGCAATTGCTTGTCGGCTAGGCTGACTTGTGTTTGGCTTTGCTCCATTTGTACCAGATTTTGTTTACGGTACAGCGGTTGCCGCGCCTCAAGCCCATATTGATAGCCTTCAAACGATTGCACCCCGCCTCTGAACGGTACACCCGTGCCTGAAAAGCTGATGTCGGTGCGCGAGATATTGGCCCCCGCATTGAAATTCACTATGGGACGGTACAGGGCTTTGCCTTGTTCGATAATTTCTTGCGCGGCTTTGTTGGCACTGAGGGCAGAAGCCAAGGTCGGATCATGCCCCAGTGCTTGGTTATAAGTATCTAGCAATGATTGCGGTTTGTTATCGGCAACTGCTTGGGTCGTGAAGGCGGTTGCACTGCTGAGCGCAACCATAAGGATTAAAGGTTTTAGCATGGGCAAGGTAATTGAATAATGAGATTGAGTCGTTGGCAAACTTCTATAAAGTAAGCATCGCCCAAAGTGCCTAATGAAGGAGAGTCGCTACTTTTGCGATAGCTTGTTTTGGGCATCCCAGCCCAAGCAAGCGGCAAAAGACTACGCGACAGTTATTTTGCTCCGCAAGCCCCGATACCCCTGGCACAATATCGTCCCGACCCAGCAAGGGGATCGGGACATCGTGCCAATAGTTGACGCTGCCTATCGGTAAGCCTCTGTATTTCACCTACGCGTTGCTCCGGCTCAACACCCGGCCCTGTGCAGCTATCGGGGACTAAAAATCATCACTTCGCTATCGCTCCGTTTCCATGATTTTCAGCGGATGTGACTTAGCTTTACGCAATCGCCAATCAAAAGACTTAGGTTGTAGGCAAAGCACATAACTTATTTTGTCTGCTTTTATACCAGACGCATAACCTACCGCTGTTCATGTAAATGTGACTCCCTGGCGATTGCCGCAGGCAATCGCACGCCTAGATTATTGCCCCACTTTTTGATGTCTAACACCGCTTCAATCATGATGGTATCCAAAATAATTGTTTAGACAAAAGTATAAACTAAAATATATGAAAGCACACAAGCATCTGTTGCAACTTTTAAGCAACTTCACGCGTTGCTTCTTAAATCACGCTATCAGGTACACCTGGTTTTTTTAATGCTACAATCAGTTGCGCCTGTTTACTGAACGTCAATTGCGTTCCATCGCGGCACAATCTTTCGCTAATGTCAGCCTTTAACAATGCCTGATAACCTGAAAAACCTTTATACGGGGCGATAGTCTTCACGGATTCCACCACATCAACAGGAATGCGTAATGTAGTGGAAGTCATTGAACGGTCTTTGTTTAACCGGTTTTTAATAATTTTAGAAATCACAATGTAATAGCTCCCTAAAAAATATTTAATACACTTCATCATGTGTACCAACGTCTAATAATGTGATGTCATCATCTACCGCCACACCCCCGCCGGATGCGAATAATTATCCAGTACCTGCACATAATTTGCGCGCTCATAGGCGCTGGGATCTATGGCATGTTGTTGGCTGACGCTGCCTTTGAGTTGCTGAATGGATTCATATTCATGTTCATCTAACCACAATGCCAGTTCGTCAAGGATATTGGTTAAATGCCCTGCGCCTTCTTTTAATATCACGCTGCACAGATGTACCACATCCGCCCCGGCCAACAGCGCCTTCAGCACGTCAGGCGCAGTGTGGAAACCGCCAGTGACCGCCAGCGAGAGCTTGACCCGTCCGTACAACAAGGCTGTCCAACGGATGCGTAACAAGGCTTCGGCGGAGGTGGATAATTCCAGCTTGGGCAAGACTTCCAACGTTTCCAAGTCAATATCGGGTTGGTAAAAACGGTTAAAGATGGCGATCCCCGACGCACCCGCCATTTCCAAGCGTTTGGCAAAATGCAGTGGCGAACTGAATTGGGACGACAGTTTGATGGTGATCGGGATGCTCACCTGTTGTTTCAGTGCCTGTAAAATTTCCAAGTAACGGTTTTCCACTGTCTCGCTGCTTTCCTCAATATTGGCGGCAACTTGATAGATGTTCAGCTCCAAGGCATCGGCACCGGCTTGTTGCAAGTCTTTGCCGTAGTCGATCCAGCCACTTAAGGACGTGCCGTTCAGGCTGGCGATCACCGGAATGTCCAGCGCCGACTTGAGCTTTTGGAGTTGTTCCAGATACTGTTCCTGATAGGATTGCACGGCATGTGGCAGGGGATGGAAGCTATCCGCTTCAGCATGTCCCAGTGACTGTTGGTAAAAAAATCGTTCTTGATGCAACACTTCCGCATCGATTTTTTCCTGAAACAGCGAGTGCATCACCAGTGCCGCCGCGCCTGCGTCTTCCAAACGGTGAGCGGCTGCAATATCCTTGCTGAACGGTGAGGCGGACGGCACCAAGGGGCTATCCAGTTTTAAGCCAAGATAAGTGGTGGTCAAATCAACCATGACTGGCCTCCTCTGGTGTGGCTGCGGTTTTAAGCTGCGCTTTCACGGCTGAGACGCGGGTGGTTTCCGTCCAGTCCAGTTGCGACAGTTGCAGGTAATAATGGTAGCGGGTGAGTACGTCTTGTTGCGCCTGTGCCAAAAACCGTTCGGCATCTTCGGGGTGGGTTTGCCACAACAGGCTGAAACGGGTTTCAGTCATGACGAAATCGCGGTAGGGGATGGAAGGTTCGGCGGAATCTAGGTGCATCGGGTTTTTGCCTTGCTTGATGCGGTTCGGGTCAAAGCGGAACAGCGGCCAATGCCCGCTCTTGACTGCCAACTGTTGTTGCCGGTGGTTATTGGACAAGTCCACGCCGTGTGCAATACACGGCGAGTATGCAATGATGATGGACGGTCCCTCGTGCTCCTCGGCCTCCAAGAACGCGCTGAGGGTTTGGGTGTCCTTGCCCGCATAGGCGACGTGCGCCACATAGACATTGCTGTAGTCCATCGCCAGCAGCGCCAGGTCCTTTTTGGCGGTGGCCTTGCCGCCTGCCGAAAACTTGGCGACCGCGCCCAGCGGCGTGGCCTTGGAGGTTTGCCCGCCAGTGTTGGAATACACTTCGGTGTCCAACACCAAAATATTCACATTGCGCCCGCTGGCCAGCACATGGTCGAGACCGCCGTAACCGATGTCATACGCCCAGCCGTCGCCGCCGACAATCCAGACGCTTTTTTTGCACAGCATCTCCGCCAATTCGCTCAAAGTATGGGCGGCGGGGCTGTCTAGGGTTGCCAAGCGTTGTTTCAGCGCTGCCACCCGTTCGCGTTGCTCATAAATGCCCGCTTCATCGGATTGGTCGGCATCCAGCAGGGCTTGTACGCAGTTCCCGCCTAACGGTTCGCGCAGGGTGTTGAGCAGCTCTTGTGCGTAAGCGGTTTGCCTGTCCAGCGCAATGCGCATCCCCAATCCAAATTCGGCATTGTCTTCGAATAAGGAATTGCTCCAAGCAGGTCCGCGCCCGTCGGTATTTTTAGTCCACGGGGTGGTGGGCAAATTACCGCCATAAATCGACGAACAGCCCGTAGCATTGGCCACCACCATGCGGTCGCCGAACAATTGCGAGGCCAGTTTTAAATACGGCGTTTCACCGCAACCGACACATGCACCAGAAAATTCAAACAGCGGTTGCAGCACCATTGCGCCCTTGATGGTGTTGGTCTTGAGCAAGCGCCGGTCATACTCCGGCAGCGCCAAGAAATAATCCCAATTCTCGCGTTCGGTCTCTCTTAAAGGCAGTTGCGGCTGCATGTTGAGTGCCTTGCGGCTGGCGTTGGACTTGTCGCGGATCGGGCAGATGTCCACGCACAGCGTACAGCCGGTGCAATCTTCCGGCGCGACTTGGTAGCTGATCGACAAGCCGGGTGGAAAGTCTTTGCCCAATAGCGGCGTGTGCTTAAAGGTTGCCGGACTGTCTGCCACGGTTTCGGTGGTAAATAACTTGCTGCGGATCACGCTGTGCGGGCAAACCATCACGCATTTGCCACATTGGGTACATAAGTCGGTTTCCCACACTGGGATTTGCAATGCCAAGTTGCGCTTTTCATAAGCCGCCGTGCCGGTCGGGAAAGTGCCGTCGCTTGGCATTGCGCTAACGGGGAGCAGGTTGCCGCGTCCGGCAATGATTTCCCCTGTCACTTGTTTGACAAAGTCTGGCGCGCTGTCCGCAATGCGGGAAACAATATCAAATAGACTGCTGACCTGTGCAGGTATTGGCACGACATGTAGGCTGGCTAAAGTTTCATCTATCGCCTTAAAGTTTAAGTCAACAATACGCTGACCTTTTTTGCCATAGGTTTTTTCAACCGCGTGCTTGATGGCGGCAATCGCCTCTGCTTGCGGCAACACGCCGTAGATGGCGAAAAAACAGGTTTGCATGATAGTGTTGATGCGCTTGCCCATGCCGCTTTTGTCGGCGACCGCGTAAGCGTCAATGACATAAAAGCGGATGTTTTTGGAGAGCATGTGCCGCTGCATCTTGACTGGCAAGCTGTCCCACACCCGCTCGATGGGTTCGGGCGAATTGAGCAAAAACACCGCGTTGTCCGCCGCGTTGCTGAGCAAGTCATACTGCCCTAGAAACAGCGCTTGGTGGCAACCGATAAAATTGGCATCGTTGTTGCTGATGAGGTAGGTGGAACGGATCGGTTTTGGTCCAAAGCGCAAATGTGACACGGTGATAGCACCGGATTTTTTGGAGTCATACACAAAATAGCCTTGCGTGTACAAAGCCGTTGCCGCGCCGATGATCTTGATGCTGTTTTTGTTGGCACTCACCGTGCCGTCACTGCCGAGGCCGTAAAACATCGCCTGAAAAGTGTCCCGACCCACCTCGGTGCGGAAATCGTCATCCCATGCCAAGCTGGTGTGCGTTACATCATCATAAATGCCGATGGTAAACGGGTTTTTTGGTTGCGTTTTTTTCAATTCATCAAATACCGCCTTGATCATCCCCGGTGTGAATTCCTTGGAAGACAGCCCATAACGCCCACCCACCACGGTCGGCATTTGGGCAAACTTGCCGTTGCCGCTGCAATAGTCCTGGGCAATCGCACACAGCACATCCTTGTATAACGGCTCGCCATCAGCGCCGGGTTCTTTGGTGCGATCCAGCACAGCTAGCTTACGGCAACTGGCAGGCAAAGCGGCAATCAGCCTCTTGGCATCGAAAGGTCGGTACAAACGCACTTTCAGCAAGCCCACCGCTTCCCCGTGCGCCTGCAAATAGTCGATGGTTTCTGTCACCGCCTCCGCGCCCGAACCCATGATGACGATGACCCGTTCAGCCTGATCCGACCCGACATATTCAAACAAGCGGTACTGGCGACCGGTTAAGGCCGCGAACTGGTTCATGGCAGTTTGCATGATTTCCGGCAGCGCCTGATAGTAGGGGTTGACCGTTTCCCGCGCCTGAAAATATACATCGGGGTTTTGCGCCGTGCCGCGCAGTACAGGACGGTCGGGGGTCAAGG
>JABFRM010000059.1 GCA_013141155.1 Methylococcaceae bacterium
GTGCTAATGAATGAACATACTCGATCAAGTTAAACAATCCATTCTGGCCCCGACCGGTATTCAAGAACAGCATATCGACCAGATTATGCACACTCTTTTGAGTGCTGAAGTCGATGACGCGGAGCTGTATTTTCAATCCAGCCATTTTGAGTCATGGTCGCTGGAGGGGGGGATTGTTAAAGAAGGCAGTCACAGTATTCAACAGGGCGCAGGTGTCCGCGTGGTGGCAGGCGAAAAAACTGGTTTTGCTTACAGTGAACGTATTGAAATGCCGATTTTGTTGCGTGCTGCTGATAATGTGAAAGCGATTGTTAAGCAGGGACAAAATGTCAGAACCAAAGTGCAAGCCGCGACCGATTGGCCGCAATACTATACGCCGCTAAATCCTTTGAAATCGTTGGCGGATCAAGAAAAAGTCGCGTTGTTGCAAAAAATTGATGTCGAAACGCGTAAATTAGATAGCCGTATCGAAGAGGTCATGGTCAGTATGATCGGGGCGCATGACAGCGTTTTGATTGCCGGACAGGATGGTGGATTGGTGGCGGATATTAGACCACTGGTGCGTTTAAACGTGACCGTCATCGTAGTCGCGGCAGATGGTCGGCGTGAGCGCGGCAGTATTGGCGGCGGTGCGCGGGCGGATTACGGGATGTTTATAGATCAGGACTTGGCCTTAAGCTATGGCAAAGAAGCCTTAAGGCAGGCTTTGGTTAATTTGGACGCGGAAGATGCCCCAGCAGGCAACATGACTGTGGTGTTGGGATCTGGTTGGCCGGGTATTTTGCTGCATGAAGCGATTGGTCATGGCTTGGAGGGCGACTTTAACCGCAAAGGCACGTCGGCGTTCAGTGGTCGCGTGGGTGAGCGGGTGGCTTCAGATTTATGTACGGTGGTGGATGACGGTACGTTGATGGGTCGGCGTGGTTCGTTGAGTGTTGATGATGAAGGTACGCCCACGCAAAACACCGTGCTCATTGAAAAGGGCATCTTAAAAGGTTATTTACAGGATAAGCTCAATGCCCGTTTGATGGGTGTAAAGTCCACCGGTAATGGTCGGCGTGAATCTTATGCGCACATGCCGATGCCGCGTATGACTAATACCTACATGTTGCCTGGAAAAAGTGATCCTGAGGAAATTATTCGTTCGGTGAAAAATGGGCTGTATGCCAAAAACTTTGGTGGCGGTCAGGTGGATATTACTTCTGGTAAATTTGTGTTTTCCGCCAGCGAAGCGTATTTAATTGAAAATGGCAAAATTACCCGTCCGGTGAAAGGCGCGACCATCATCGGCAACGGTCCTGATGTGTTGACTAAAGTCTCAATGGTCGGCAATGATTTGGCATTGGACAGCGGTGTGGGGACTTGCGGCAAGGAAGGCCAAAGCGTGCCAGTCGGCGTGGGTCAACCGACGCTGAAGATTGATGGGATTACCGTGGGTGGGACGCGTGTTTAACGGCAACAGAATTATCCATACGGCCCATTTTAATTTCACCATCCAATAAAAAACTCACATGCAAAATCAAGCAGAAATTAATCGGTTAAAAAATATCGTCAATGACTTGTTGAAAGAAGCAAAAGCACAAGGCGCTTCGGCAGCTGAGGCGGCTTTAAGTATCGACGATGGCCTGTCGGTGACGGCACGTTTAGGTGATGTTGAAACTATTGAATATCACTGTGACCAGGGCTTAGGCGTTACGGTCTATTTCGGTCAACGTAAAGGTTCTGCCAGCAGCACCGATTTGTCGCCCGATTCTATCCGTGAAACCGTAACGGCGGCGTGTAGTATTGCCCGTTTTGCCAGTGCGGATGAATTTGCTGGTTTGCCTGAGCAAGCGGCTTTGGCGACGGAATTCCCCGACTTAGATCTCTGTCATCCTTGGGAAATTAATGCAGAACTTGCCAAAGCGCTGGCGATAGAATGCGAACAGGCCGCGCGGGATTTTCACCCCGATATTAGCAATTCTGAAGGTGCAACCGTCAATACCCATCAAGGCATTAGCGTGTTTGGCAACAGCTTGGGCTTTATTCAGGGCTATGATTCCACACGGCATTCGTTAAGCTGTTCGGTCTTAGGGCAGCGTGGTGAAAGTATGCAACGGGATTATTGGTATAGTGTTGCACGTAATGCGCTGGATTTGGAGACGGCTAGTGCAATCGGTCGTAAAGCGGGTGAGCGAACCATTAAAAGATTGGATGCGCGGCGCATTAGCACTCGTCAATGTCCGGTGTTGTATGCCCCTGAAGTGGCAGGCGGCTTAATTGGCGCTTTTTTGGGCGCAATTAGCGGCGGTAATTTGTACCGTAAAACCTCGTTTTTACTGGACAGCTTAGGGCAGCAGGTGTTTCCTGAATTTATGCGTATTCATGAGCAACCGTTGTTAAAAAATGCCTTGGGTAGTTCCGCTTATGATGCGGAAGGGGTCACCACCCAAACCCGCGATATTGTGCGTAACGGTGTCGTGCAAGGTTATGTGTTAAGCAGTTATTCTGCGCGTAAATTAGGGCTGAAAACCACCGGCAATGCGGGCGGCGTACATAATTTGCAGATCAGTGCCGGCGCTGATGATTTTGCTGCAATGCTAAAACGATTGGATACCGGTTTATTGGTCACCGAATTGATGGGGCAGGGCGTTAATAATGTCACGGGTGATTATTCGCGCGGTGCATCGGGTTATTGGGTGGAACGCGGCGAAATTCAATATCCGGTGGAAGAAATTACCATTGCCGGTAACCTTAAAAATATGTTTAAAAATATAGTCGCCGTGGGCAACGATATAGATTTGCGTGGCAATATCCGTTGTGGCTCTATTTTGTTGGAACAGATGTCGATTGCCGGAGAGTAAGCGTTTTTGTTTTACGAATATGAGAATTAATCTCAGCATGGCTAATAAAAAAGGTCGTTAAGGCGCGTGTATGAAATACTCGGCGTATTTGATCCCCTAGACTCCCCGCGGGAAGGGGGACAAGTTGTTCAGGTGCGTTCTTAAGCTAATCGTCTTTTAATAGATCACTTTCCCGCACCATAAGCACTAATTCTGGGAGGCTTTCCGCGTGCAGTTTTCGCATGATATTCGCACGATGTGCATCAATGGTACGATTGCTGACTTGTAGTAACTTACCAATTTCTTTATTGGAGCGGTAACTGACCACTAACGAAAGCACTTCTTTTTCCCGTAGTGTTAAGCGATTAATCCGCTGTTGTAGTGTCGCTGTTTCGATCGCTTTTTCCCTAAATTCATGATCTTTTTTAAGTGCTTCTTGAATGCGCATCAATAAAACGGTATGGTCAAAGGGTTTCTGTAAAAAGTCGATTGCTCCTGCTCTAAAGGCTTTTGCGGAGTCCGGAATGTCGGCATTGCCACTGATGAAAATGATAGGGATGGCAATAGCTCTTTTTACAAGCTCTTCTTGTAGTTCAAGCCCAGTGATAGTCGGCATTCTGACATCCAGAACCAAACAAGAAGGTTGTTTAGAATCGTAGTGGTCTAAAAACTCAGGGGCTGATTCAAAGCTTCTCACTGTCAATCCTGTTGATTCAATTAATAAAGTTAATGAGTCACGCATCACAAATTCATCGTCAACTAAATAAACGAGACTATTGGATTTATTTATAACCGTCATGGTTTTTCCGCACAGGTAAAGTGAAATAAAATGTGGTGCCTTTGTTAACTAAGCTGTTGAAATGCAGGGTTCCGTCGTGTGCCTTAAGAATAGAATGGCAAATCGAAAGCCCCATGCCCATGCCATCTGCTTTGGTGGTAAAAAAAGGCGTTAATAATTTTTTTTGATCAGGATCTGCAATGCCTGGGCCATTGTCTTTTACCCTGATTTCAATAACTTGTTTATCATTTAGGGTGGATTGAATGCTTAAATGACGCCGTGATGTGGGGGGTAGGGTTTTTAAGGCATCAACCGCGTTGCGGATTAAGTTGATTAAAACCTGCTGAATTTGCACACCATCGATATTGACCGGCGGCAGATCTTCCGACAGCTCATAACGCTGGACTATGTTGTTATGTTTTAAGTCTGCACCACACAAATCAATACAAATCTGTATTAAGTTATTAATATCAACGGCTGAGCGATGAATGGTTTTGAATTTCACAAAATCCCGCATGCGATGAATGATTTGTCCAGCATTCAAGGCTTGTTGTTGGGTTTTCAGCAAAATTTTAGCTAATTGCTCTAAATCAGGCGGGTCATTTTGCATAAAATTTAAACACGCCTGGGTGTAGCTGGTGATAGCTGACAAGGGTTGATTTATTTCATGGGCGATACCCGAAGCCATCTCACCCATTAAACCAACGCGCGTCACATGCGCCAATTCATCTAACAGGGCTTTATCTTGCTGTTCTTGTGCTTTGCGTAAGCTGGCATCACGGACAATGCCTGTATAGTAATGTTGGTTATCCAGTGCAAACGCTGAAACTGAAAGGTCGATAGGAATCAATGTGCCATTTTTGTGTTCACCTTTTATTTCAGTGATTCGGCCGGCAACTTTCGGTATATGCAGGGTTAAATGCTGTTTAAAATAGCGTGCATAGAGCTTGGTTTTTGCTTGCGGCATGAGCTTGATAAAGTTTTTTCCGACCAGTTCTTGTTGCTCGTAACCGAAAATATGCGTTACTGAGGCATTAATGGCGACAATATTGCCGATTGCGTCAATGGTAATGATGCCTTCTATGGCGGCATTAAAAATAGAATTGAGCCTGGCTTCCCGTTCTAGCAGCAAATGTTTGGACTGTTCAAGTTCGGCAACTTTTTTTAATAATTTATGGCTGCTGGCAATCAGTTCGCCTGATTGCGCAAGCACTTTCTTATTCAGTTGTTCATTAAGGAAATTAATGTGTTCTTGGGCAGTTTTATGTTCGGTAATGTCATGGACGGCCAGATGAATTTGCAGACCATTTGCTTGGTTTTTATTAAAGGTATGTTGGCATTCTATGTAGGTGAATTCATTGTTTTGCATACCAGCAGTCTTTAAAGTTGTTGGCAGCTTTTGTGTGTGTGCAGGGCTGTTTAGCCGTAAGCTTAAGCGTTGATTGGTTTGGTGTGTTGTTACCGTTTGTATAAAAAGGTAAAAATCGTTTAAATCTTCAGGGTAGATAAAATCGGCTAATTTTTTGTTGTTTAAGCACCCATTAAAATAGCCGAGCAACTGCTTAGCCGCGGGATTGGCGTTTAAGATGGCACCTTGCTGGTCAAGCGTAAGATAACCGATTCCGCTGTAATAATGAATATGCGCATAATGGTCATGGGATTTTGTTAGTGCTTCATGTTCTAGGCTTAATTGTAGGTGTTGCTGTTGCTGTTCAGTTAGTAATTGCTGTAGGTCGGCATTGGATAAATTAGCAAATGTATTGGTTAGTATAGTCTGCATGGGTTTAGTCGCGTCGCTGCTTTAGTGATTGTTCTGATCGGCTATCGTAGGTTTTTTGGTTATGGTTTTGGTTAGATTCGGGCATGGCAATTACCGAAAGCAGGGTAAGTGGTGTGTCGGGTTAGTGATAGTGTAACCCGACGTGGGTGGCTCCGATTGGTCTGGTTTACAGGACTAAAAAATACGCTTAAAAATTCGTTTTATATTTAAGTAATCACTGTAGGTGTGGATCGACCCGTACGCATTTTGACTGCACAAAATTGTTCGGCCAGCGTAATTAAATCAGCAAGAGCAGTCTGCGGCTCTTGCTGATGCACCGTTGCACTTTTTTCAAAACGTTCCAAATAAATTCGCAAGGTCGCACCTACTGTGCCTGTTCCTGATAAACGGAAAACGATTCGTGAGCCGTTAGTAAAGCCTACACGGATGCCTTGGTTTTTGCTGACACTGCCATCGACAGGGTCATGGTAACAAAATTCGTCAGCATAGCTGACGGTATAGGCACCGAACTGTTGTTGCGGCAAAGTCGGCAGTAATTCCCGCAAATGCGTAATGATGGCATCGGCTATCTCATTGGGCACTGCTTCGTAATCATGACGTGAGTATAGGTCACGACCGAATTTTTGCCAGTGTTCATGAACAATATCGGCAATGCTTTGGCGTTTTTTGGCGATGAGGTTGAGCCAGAATAATACCGCCCATAAGCCATCTTTTTCACGGATATGGCTAGAGCTGGAGCCAAAGCTCTCTTCGCCACATAAGCTAATATGCCCTGCATCCAGTAAATTGCCAAAAAATTTCCAACCCGTGGGTGTTTCATAGTAAGGGATATTTAGTTTTTTTGCCACACGGTCAACGGCTTGGCTGGTGGGCATTGAGCGTGCCACGCCGGCAATTCCCGTGGCATAAGCGGGTATTAATTGCGCGTTAGCGGCCATAATCGCTAAGCTGTCGCTGGGGGTCACGAAAAAATTATCGCCCAATATCATGTTACGATCACCGTCGCCATCTGAGGCAGCGCCTAAAGTCGGCGCATGATCACTGAACATTAGCGCAGCAAGTTCATGAGTGTGGGTGAGGTTAGGATCTGGATGGTGACCGCCAAAATCCTCCAGCGGGATGCCATTGATTACTGAGCCAGCTTTGGCACCTAAAATGTCCTCTAAAATACGCTTAGCATAAGGGCCGGTGATGGCGTGCATGGCATCAAAGCAGACGCTAATAAATCCTGACTGCAGCGCTTGTTTAATTAAATTAAAATCAAACAAAGATTGCATCAGTTCCGCATAATCGGTTACAGGATCAATAATAACAATTTTCAAGTCGCCTAAATGCTGTGTGCCAATAGCGTCTAAATTAATATCGTCAGCGTCGATGGTGCGGTAGCTGTCAATGATTTGAGTGCGCTGGTATAATGCCTCGGTGAATTTTTCGGGGGCGGGGCCGCCATTGCTGATGTTGTATTTGATCCCGAAATCTTCGTCAGGGCCACCGGGATTATGGCTGGCTGATAAAATAATGCCGCCTAAAGCGTTATTTTTTCTAATCAGATGCGATGCCGCTGGGGTTGATAACAAGCCACTTTGACCGATAATCAGTTCACCAAAACCGTTTGCGGCTGCCATTTTGATGATAATTTGTATAGCC
>JABFRM010000192.1 GCA_013141155.1 Methylococcaceae bacterium
GGGCAATCATTGCCCAGTTGTTTATCAACAACTGGGCAATGATTGCCCTGATTTGGACTGCGTGGAATTGTTCAAGGGATTTTTCGATGCGCTACAAACCCTCAATAGCTATGGTTTGGTGCTGGCTTATCATGACCGTGCCGATGGTGGTTTGTTGGCAACGCTTGCCGAAATGTTGTTTGCCAGCCGTTTAGGCATTACCCTGAAACTGGATGACCTTGGCGGCGACGTATTGGCGGCGTTGTTCAATGAAGAACTGGGTGCGGTGATCGAGGTTCAAGAAGCCGACCTCGCGCAAGTGCGGATGATCTTGGCGGACTTTGGTTTGGCGGATGTTGCGCATAACATCGGCGAATTGGTTAAAGCGCAAACTTTGACCATCTTGCAAGATGAGCAAGTTATTTACACCGCCAGCCGTGCGGAATTGCAGCAATGCTGGTCGGAAGTCAGCTACCGAATGCAGGCTCTGCGCGACAACCCCGAGTGCGCGCGGCAACAATTTGAGCGCATCGCCGATGATCATGATCCCGGTTTATTTGCACAGCTTAAGTATGACATCAATGACAATTTCGTTGCACACCTGCAAGGACATCGACCTAAAATCGCTATTTTAAGAGAGCAAGGCGTGAACGGACATGTCGAAATGGCGGCAGCGTTTGATCGTGCGGGGTTTACGAGCATAGATGTACACATGAGCGACATCATCAGTGGTCGTGTTTCTTTAAGTGAATTTAAAGGCTTAGCGGCTTGCGGTGGTTTTTCGTATGGTGACGTATTGGGCGCTGGCGGTGGTTGGGCAAAATCTATCCTCTTCAACCAACGCGCCCGCGAAGAATTTGCGGCGTTTTTTCTGCGCGAAGATACTTTTGGCTTGGGTGTGTGCAACGGTTGCCAAATGCTGTCCGGCTTAAAAGAATTGATCCCCGGCGCAGAACATTGGCCCGCTTTCAAGCGCAATGTCTCGGAACAATTTGAGGCGCGGGTGGCCTTGGTTAAAATCCAGGTATCCCCCTCAATTTTATTTGCCGGTATGGGAGGCTCAATCATCCCCGTTGTAGTAGCGCATGGTGAAGGGCGTGCGGAATTTGCTGCTTTTGATGGTGCTGAGTCGGCATTGCAAGCCGGTATGGTGAGTGCGGTATATGTGAATAATCAAGGCGAAATGACAACCGACTTTCCTGCTAACCCCAACGGTTCACCCTTTGGGATTACCAGCTTAACTACCCAAAATGGTCGTTTCACCATTATGATGCCGCATCCCGAACGTTGTTTCAGAACCTTACAAAATTCCTGGCATCCAGAAGATTGGCAGGAGTATGGGGCATGGATGCGGATGTTTAGGAATGCTAGGGCTTGGGTGGATTGAGTTTTAGGTTAATTTCAGAACTTGTAATTTATAAACAACTAAAATGAAATTAAAAACCTTAGTAATAAATAATTTTCGGTGTTTTGATTCATTGTCTATTGATTTAGATGAACAGTTGACCGTGCTTGTGGCAAAGAACGGGCAAGGGAAGTCATCTGTACTGGATGCTATTCGCATTGGTTTATGGCCTTTTGTAGGTGGTTTTGATTTGGCAAGAAATCCTATTAGTGATTCAGGGAATAATATTAGTATTGATGACGTACGAATAGAGCAAAAATACAAATCAGATGAAATGATCCGCAGACTACCTTGTGAAATTACCTTAAATGGTAATCTTGCCATTGATCTGTTAAAACAAATTTATCCAAGTGATTATTTTTTTTTTACGAATCTTGAATGGACTCGTTTTCGAGATAGCGAAGCAAAAAGCTCAAAAACTAAGGATCGTAACTTTTCTTCTGGATTTACGAAAAGTTTAGCGTCTATAGCTCAAGAACTAATAAGAAACCCAGACGGTCCAGTTATTACTTTACCTGTTTTTGGTTATTACGGTACAGGGCGGCTGTGGAGTCAAAAAAAATTAACCAAAGAAAAAAAAGTTCAAGGAAAACAAGATCCTGATTTTTTTATGCGTCTATTTGCATACAGAGACTGCCTTGACCCGGCATCTTCATATAAACATTTTGCCGATTGGTTTACTTGGGTTTTTGAAAGTTACAGGGAACAACAAATTAAGCAGTTGGAAAAAGGTGATAAATTTGATGACGAGTCCATTTGGAAGAACACAATTCAGGTGGTACAGCAAGCAATAGATAGTTTTTTAAATGAAAAAACTGGTTGGCATTCTTTGGAATATAGCGCTAGTAATGAAAATTCTCTTATTTTGAATCATGACGAGCATGGCGTTTTAAAGGTCGAACTTTTAAGTGATGGTATTCGAAGTATATTAGCGATGGTGGGGGATATTGCTTATCGTTGCATTAAATTAAATCCACATTTGGGGTTAAATGCTGCCAAAGAATCTGACGGTGTAGTTATGATTGATGAAATCGACATGCACCTGCATCCGGCATGGCAACAAACGGTATTAGGCGATTTAATTAAAGCTTTTCCTAAAATCCAATTTATCGTTACTACCCATAGCCCACAGGTTATCTCAACAGTACCAAGCCATCAAATTAGAATACTGGATGGTAATCAAGTTTATTCAGCTGAAGCCGGAACCCAAGGTGCAGAATCTTCACGAATTTTGAAGCGTATTTTTGAAGTTGACTCTCGCCCACCAAATGATCCCAATACTAAATTATTGAATGCTTATTTGGATTTAGTTTATAAAGATAAATGGATGGAAACAGCGAATATGCGTCCAGAATTGGATGAAATCTACCAAGGCAATGAACCTGCTTTAACAGAAGCTGACCTTTACATTGAAAATCGGCAATGGGAATTGGATATTGAAAAAAATCAATAAATCTCCTCCGCTGAATAACTTGACTGAATACGCACAAAACTATCCACAACATAACTGGAATGATTTCCGCAATAACAATCAAGGGAATGATTATCAAACGGTTAAAAATGTCATTTTCACTGATCAAGGTAAATTGTGTGCTTTTTGTGAAAATGAAGTTATCGACATTCACAAGCAACGCATTGAACATTTTCACGCCAAAGCGGATTTAAGCGATTTAAATCATAACTGGGCGTTGGATTGGGGAAATTTAATCGGCGTGTGTTTTGGTGGTTCTGATGTTGATCGAACCATACATCCTCTACCCGATAATCTTAGCTGTGATGCACACAAAGATTATTTGATTGTTAAAAACAAGCTTCCAATGGCTTGCGAAGGCTTCTTGCTTCACCCATTGAAGCTACCAGCATTTCCTTGCCTATTTGATTTTGACAAGCGTACTGGCGAACTAAGAGCTAAAGCTGATTATGGTCAAATCAGTATTGAGCATAATCATTTCGACACGCTAATAGAATTGGTAGAACAAACCATCGAAATTCTTAATCTCAATTGTGACCGCTTGAATAAGCAGCGTTTAGCGGTGCTAAATCAATATAATCAAGAGATTAAGAAAGCTCGCATAGCCAATGATCAAAACATTCATTTGAAACTTGCAACTCGTTGGTTTCAAAGTCGATGGCTACCGTTCTTTACTACCCGTAGAATTTTGTTAAATGGGCATGCAGAACATTACCTGAGCAGCTTAAATTTTGACGGGTAACGGCAGTCGTTAAAGACTGGCATTCCATCTTATTCAAATTTACTCCCATGAGCATCCTCAAAAAACTCGCCACCCAAACCGCCATTTACGGCATCAGCAGCATCTTTGGGCGCTTCCTCAATTACCTGTTAGTCCCCTTATACACCTACTACTTCACCCCCGCAGAATATGGCGTGGTGTCGGAGTTTTATGCGTATGCGGGGTTTTTCTCGGTGTTATTGTTATTTGGATTCGAGACGGGTTACTTTCGATTTCGGGATAAAGCAAACCCCGTAAAGGATGTAGCGTATTCAACGGCACTGATCTTTGTGGTTGCGATTAATCTGCTGTTTTTGCTGTTTATATTGACGATTAACACCCAACTGTCTGCTGCCTTAAATTACGCCAATCACCCTGAATATGTGTTGTGCTTTGCGCTGATTTTTTTGTTTGATGCGGTTTCGGCGATCCCCTTTGCGCGCTTAAGGGCTGAAAATAGGCCATTCTACTTTGCGGGCTTAAAGGTGTTCAGCATTTTGACCACCATTGCGCTGAGCTTGTTTTTTATCGTCTATTGTCCGAAAGCGCTTGCCCAAAATCCGCAATCCTGGGTGACATTAGCGTACGACTCCAGCTTCGGCATCGGCTATATTTTCATCGCTAACTTAGCCGCGAGTTTGCTTACCTTTGTGTTATTGATCCCGCTGTTATGGGGCATGCGTTGGGGGTTTGACCGAGTTTTATTCGGACAAATGCTGCGTTATTCTTTGCCGATGGTGGTCATCGGTTTTGCAGGCGTGATCAATGAAATGCTGGATCGGGCGTTACTGAAATATCTTCTGCCATTTGATACCCAAACCAATTTAAAAATGCTGGGTATTTACAGTGCCTGTTATAAGCTGTCTATTTTGATGTCCTTGTTTATCCAAGCGTTTCGTTTTGCGGCGGAACCCTTTTTCTTCAGTTATGCGGATAAGTCGGATGCGCGAAAAGTGTATGCCGATGTACTGAATGTATTCGTGATTTTTTGCGTGTTCATCTTTCTGTTGGTGACCTTATATATCGACTTCTTTCAATATTTTGTCGGTGCAGAATTCCGCGCAGGGCTTCAGGTGGTGCCGATTTTGTTGTTAGCTAATTTATTTTTAGGCATCTATGTTAATTTGTCCATTTGGTACAAACTAACAGACCGTACTTTGTTAGGCGCAATGGTTTCCTTGTCAGGGGCGGGTTTGACGGTGGGCTTGAACCTTATGTGGATACCGCTCTTTGGCTATGTCGGCTCAGCTTGGGCTACCCTGGTGTGTTATGCCAGCATGGCTTTGGTTTCTTATTTGTTGGGGCGGCATTATTATCCCGTAGCTTACGATCTGAAGCGCATAGCAGGTTATATCAGTTTAGGCATTGGCTTGTATTTTGCGCAGCGGTATTTGCTAACCAGTTTTAATCAGCCGCCTTGGGTTTTGGCGACGGCGTTAATATCGCTGTATGGTTTAAGTGTGATGTTATTTGAGGGGCGGAAGGTAAAGTCTTAATAGCGCTATCGCAAGCAATTGACTGACACTTCTTACTTTGGAACCTTTGTTATTGGCTTTATTGCACGGGATTTCATGCGTTTCAAACCGTAGAAAAATTGCATGACACCGCAATAATAGGTGAATGCAGATTGAGGAAGTGACTAAAAAGTTCCCTAGGCAAACAATTAACTGTAAAATTCGCGTCTTTATTTGTTTCAATGGAGCTATAGCTAAATGGGAAGAGCCTATCAAAACCGTAAATTATCCATCGCCAAAACTTCTGATGCCAAAGCAAAGGTCTACAGTAAATATGGTCGCGAACTATTTGTGTGCGCTAAAGCAGGGGGAGTTGATCCGGCAGGAAACTTAGCCTTGCGAGGCATTATTGAGCGTGCCAAGAAAGCGCAAGTACCGGCTCACGTCATTGAAAAAGCCATTGATAAAGCCAAAGGCGGCGGCGGTGAAGATTTTGCACCTGCACGTTATGAAGGCTATGGCCCCGGGGGCTGCATGGTAATTATCGACTGCCTGACCGACAACCCTAACCGTACTTTTGGTGATGTGCGGCTGTGTTTTACCAAAACTAAATGTAAAATTGGCACCCAGGGTGCAGTGAGTCACATGTTTGACCACGCAGCCATTTTTGTGTTTAAACATGATGATGAAGACACCGTGCTTGAGGCCTTGTTAACGGCTGATGTGGATGTCACTGATATTGAAAGTGAGGAAGGAAAAATCACTGTTTTTATGCCGCACGGCGACTACTTTAAGGCTAAACAAGCCTTAACGGATGCGTTAGGTGAGATTGATTTTGAGGTGGACGAAATTCAATTTTTGCCCAGAAGCGTCACGGCTATCGGCGGCGATGATGTGGCAATGTTAGAAAAGTTTTTAGACATGTTAAATGATCTGGATGATGTGCAAAACGTGTATCACGACGCTGAATTGTAGGGTGAATGGCTAAAATCATTAGCCCGGTGATGTAATTCCTTTAATGTTCAACGTGACCTGTTAGTCTAGTGGGTGTGAATGATAAAAACAACAACATGCCCCATTTAAAATTGTTGCGCTTAGCCCTCAGCTTTTACACGCGTGTGCCTAGCCCTAGTGTGCAGGATTATCAGGACTTACCCAAAGCGACCGTTTTTTTACCGTTAATCGGCTGGTTAGTCGGTGGTGTTGCGGCATTAATTTTCATACTGGCTGATTTGCTGTGGTCACAAGCGACCGCAGTTATACTTGCTTTTATTGCAGGAATTTTTCTGACCGGCGCTTTTCATGAAGATGGTTTTGCAGATGTCTGTGATGGTTTTGGCGGTGGTTACACCCAGCAGCGTATTTTAGAAATCATGAAAGATTCTGCCATCGGTGTTTATGGTTGTTTAGGGCTAGTGTTGATTTTTTTACTGAAATTCAATTTATTAAACGATGCCCAGGCAAGTGCTGTACCGCTAATGCTGTTGGTAGGACACAGCCTTAGCCGCTTATCACCGCTATTACTGATGCACCACTATGAATATGCCCGCGCCGACCACAGCAAAGCCGCCGCCGCGGTTTATAAGCCCACGCCGTCAGAGTTGACTCTTGCCACCACAATTGCAGTCTTGCCGTTAGTGTTGTTGCCCAAGCTATGTTGGTTAGCGGTACTGCCGGTGCTGGTGGTCAATGCCTTTTTGGGGCGCTATTTTTATCGGCATATTGGTGGTTATACAGGTGATTGCTTGGGTGCCAGCCAACAAGTGGCAGAAGTGGTTTTTTATTTTAGCGTTCAGGGGTTATGGATATATATTTAATCCGCCATACACAAACAGCTACCTCGCCGGGGCTTTGTTATGGGCAAAGCGATGTGGGTTTGATGAACAGTTTTACCGAAGATTGTCAGCGCCTAACCGAGAAATTGCCAGCACGCCAAGC
>JABFRM010000132.1 GCA_013141155.1 Methylococcaceae bacterium
AGCGTACACAGGCGTCGCCGGGAAGCCTGGCGGTAAAATATGGGTACACATTATTCCGCCGATGAACTCAAGCTCATTTTACGCAGCAATCGCGCCGGTGACCGTTTCACGCAGGATGAATGGAATATTTTGGCTAAAACCCTGGATTTCAGCGAATTGGAAGTTTCCGATTTGATGCGTCCTATTCATGAGCTTACCGCGTTGTATCGCAGTAAATCTGTAGCAGAAAATTTACAAATCGTGGCACAAAAACGCTTCAGCCGTTATCCCTATTTTGATACCAATGAAATTGATGTGCTGGGGGTGATTCACTTAAAGGATTTGTTTTGTGCGCAACAAGCCGGAAAATCACCTGAAGATTTACAAACCTATTTGCGCCCCCTGCAAACCATACAATCAGATACCCTTGCGTTAGATCTATTCCGTAATTTTCAACTAGGCACAGCCCATTTTGCAATGATTGGTCAAGTAGGACAACCACCGCTAGGCTTCATTACCCTGGATAATTTACTGGGGGCGATGGTCGGCGAAATTCGTGATGAGTTTCGCCAAAACAATAATGACTGGGCATGGCAAGAGGATGGCAGCTTAATCGGCAAAGGCAGTTTACCCATTTTTTCTTTAGAGCGTATTTTGGGTATTGATATTGAAAATGAAGAACTTGACTTGGAAGAGGAAGTGTCTATCGGCGGACTGATTATGTCAAAACTGCGGGAAATTCCAATAGAGGGGCAAAAAATTGAATTTAACCAATTTGAACTGATTGTTAAAAAAATGCAGGGTGCGCGTACGGTTCTGGTACAAATTTATCCCAAAGAATCATCTTCAAACTAATTGCACGCCTCATAAAAGCTAAGAAACCGACTTAATCACTTAAACAATGGCGTGTTTTCATGTAAATGTTTTATCATTAACGCTTTAATTCTTTAAAACATGCCGCCTAATGTCAGCAATTACGCCGTCAACCCCTAACCGTAGCCTCGCTCCTTTGCTTTTATTTGCAGCGACCTTATTCAGCAGTGCGTGTTTAATGTTTGTCATGCAACCCATGTTCGGCAAAATCCTCTTGCCATTATTGGGCGGCTCACCGGCAGTTTGGAACACCTGCATGGTGTTTTACCAAAGTATTTTATTTTTAGGCTATTGCTACGCGCATTTGCTCGCCACCCGTTTTAGTAACCTGCGGCAACTGCAAATCCATGTGGCGTTAATCTTATTGAGCTTATTAGCCTTGCCGTTGGCTTTACCCGCTGGTACAACGCCCCCTGTTGATAGTGATCCGACTTTTTGGATTGTGTGGACATTATTAATCGCCATTGGTTTGCCGTTTTTTGTGGTCTCCACCACCGCGCCATTATTGCAAAAATGGTTCGCACATATCGGGCATCAAGCCAGTGATGATCCGTATTTTTTATATGCCGCCAGCAATGCCGGCAGCCTGTTGGCGCTGTTGAGCTATCCGTTTTTGATTGAACCCAATATCGGTGTCAGCAGCCAAAAATTGTTGTGGAGTGGTGGCTATGGGTTGCTCGCTTTAGCCATTGTCGGCTGTGGATTCATGCTCTGGCGCGTTGGGTCGCCAACCCAAACCGAAATCACGTCTGAAATAGAAGGCAACACGCTCAGCAACAAAACCAAACTGCATTGGTTAGCGTTGGCGTTCGTCCCTTCCAGCTTACTATTAGGCTTAACCAACTTTATCAGCACCGATATTGCTTCCGTGCCGTTGCTGTGGATAATTCCGCTCACGCTGTATCTGTTGTCATTTATCTTGGTTTTTTCCAAGTGGCAAGCCGCTATTCATCCATGGATGCTTAAATTGCAGCCAGTTGTGTTGCTGCCATTTATCGCCTTCTCGTTTATCAATCCCGCCGCCATTCCTTATTGGCTCGATTTAAGCTTGCATCTCTTAAGCTTTTTTCTGGTGGTGATGGTCTGTCATGGAGAACTGGCGAAACATCGCCCTACCACCCAGCATTTGACGACTTTTTATCTGATCATGTCATTCGCGGGTATGCTCGGCGGCATGTTCAACACCTTTGTTGCACCGTTTATTTTTAATGCGGTGTATGAATACCCGTTGATGATTATTGCCGCGTTACTGTTGCGTCCTGGTTTTCCCCGCAATAAATCAGCCCTATTCAAACAAGCCCTATTACCTGCCGTGTTATTCGTGCTAGGCATCGGCTGTTTTGCTTTTGCAGATGTGTTAATGCCTTATTTAGACAGCATCGGCGTGGTGCTGATTTTATTGGTGGGCTTGAGTTACAGTTATCGCCGGCAAGCGGTTAGCTTAGCATTACTGACCGGCTTGGTTATTTTATTTACCTTAGGCTTACATCACTTGATGTCCAATACACTGCATCAAGAACGCTCATTTTTTGGGGTATTAGCGACACGAGAAACGGTTATTGAAGATGAACAAGGGCAACCCGAAACCGTGCGTGAATTGTTTCATGGTACAACTAAACACGGCGCACAACGCTTAAGCGAAAACTTGCAAACCACGCCGCTCACTTACTACAGCCGCCCAGGGCCGATGGGGCAATTATTTGATGCGTATAATGCACAAGACAATAATTGGGTCATTGGATCGGTCGGTTTAGGCGCAGGTGCGTTAGCCTGTTATGCCAAACCCACTCAGGCATGGACGTTTTACGAAATTGATCCGTTGGTGGTCAAAACCGCCAGTGATCCGAACTATTTCACTTACCTGAGTCGTTGTACGCCAAAAGCGACTATGCAAATTGGCGATGCACGACTGTCAATTGCGAAAGAGCCAGACCAAAAATTTGACTTATTGATCATGGATGCGTTCAGCTCAGATGCCGTGCCTACGCATTTACTCACGCAAGAAGCGCTGCAATTGTATTTTGCCAAACTCAAACCGAATGGTTTATTGGCTTTCCACATCACCAATCGACATTTGGCGTTAAAAAATATTTTAGCGGATCATGCACGAGAATTACATTTTGCGGGTTTAATTCAAGAATTTAATCCCCCCAATCCTGCACCTTTGGTGGTTGCCACTGATTGGGTGGTGATGAGCAAAACCGCGCAAAACTTACAACCTTTAACGCAAAATCACGCGGGTGCTTGGCAACAACTCCCCTTAACCTTTAACCTAAAGCCGTGGACTGATGATTTCACTAACATCATCAGCATTTGGAAATAACTTAAATTATTCCGTTCCTTTAAATCGAGACTCACCATGACTTTAACCCTTCAAGAACTTGCGGTAATTTGTGATGCAACCGTGCAAGGCAATGCTGCCAGCATCATCACCGGCGCGGCGGATATTAAAAGCGCCGTTAGCCAACAGCTTACCGTTTTAAGCGATGTACGTTATGCAAAATATTTAAGCGATTGTGCAGCATCCGCCTGTATTGTTAAGGAGGGCGCAGTGCCGGAAAACGCACCGCCGCATTTAACTTTATTAATCTGTAGTGACCCTGAGATTAGCTATATTAAAGCCGTTAATGCGCTGCATCCTGCTAAACAGTATCCCGCGTTTATCTCTCCGCAAACCGCTATCGCGGCATCGGCACAACTGGCAACAACCGCTTACATTGGCGCGTTTGTGAGCATTGGCGAAGACTGTATGGTTGGCGAAGCCAGTGTCATTCTGAATGGCGCAGTGATCGGCAATCACGTCAAAATCGGGCGTAACTGCTGTATTCATCCACAAGTGGTTATTTACGACCACACTGAAATTGGTGACAATGTGACCATCCACGCAGGCACAGTGATTGGCGCGGATGGCTTTGGTTATAAAAACCGCAAAGATCAACACATTAAAGTGCCACATGTCGGTAATGTGATCATTCATGATCATGTCGAAATTGGCGCGAACACTTGTATAGACCGTGGTGCATTTGGTGCAACGGTGATCGGCGCAGGGACGAAAATTGATAACAATGTGCAAATCGGTCATAACAATATCATCGGCAAAAATGTGATTATTTGCGGACAAACGGGTATTTCTGGCTCATGTACCATTGAAGATAACGCTATTCTTGCAGGCAGCGCAGGGATTGCTGATCACGTCACCATTGGACATCACGCTGTGATTATGGCGCGTTCGGGTATTTCCAATGATGTTGCACCCTGTACGCAAGTATTTGGTAGCCCCGCGAAAGAGCGGAAAACCGCTTGGAAAGAATTGGCGGCGTTGGGTAAATTGCCTGAGCTATTGAAGACCATTAAAGTATTGGAGCAGCGCATACAAGAGTTAGAGTATGCCACTAAGAATTAAATTAATCGGCTAGTACTCAGTCAACTTGATTTTGATCGATGCAATATAGACCTACGAGGTTTTTTAAAAACCTCGTAGGTCTTGCCTTGAATACTGGCTGAAAAAATCACCAACTTCGGGGCAGTTTTTCCTATGCAACCGTCACTGACGCTAAATTAATTATTATGATGGGATATTTTTTTATGGACAAGCTAAGAATTAATGGCTATTTATGGGCTGTATTGCTTTTTTTGGGTTTATGGTTGTGGGCTTTCTCCGCCTTAATGATTGCACCCGTTTGGGACGAGGTAAATTTTCTATTGACGGTGAATCAATTCACTGGTTTTTGGCAAGGCTTGGGGGTAATTTGGCTTGGCAATACGTTATATCGTCCGTTAGCCATTAGTTTTTTAGCCGGTGTGCTTAAGCTACTTCCTTTTGACCTGGCTTGGCCACTATTGCGAACGTTTAATGCGGCGATGGTTCTTGCCTCGTTCTGGTTAATTGCCGATGCCGCAAAACGTTACGCTGCAAGTTATGTCTGTCGTCCTGAAAAACCACATCCATTATGTAACAACCACAATCAATTCATTTTATGCTGTTACTGGCTGGCTGTTTTTCTTTCCCCAGCAGCGTTGATTGTAGCGACTTGGTACCCAAATATTTTCGATGCTAGTTGCCTGTTATTTATTGCGATTGGAATCGCGGTGCTGGGGCGTGGTCGTTGGCTCTCTGCTGGGATTGCGTTTGGTGTTGCCTGGTTTTGCAAGGAGACGGCGATTTTCGTTTTACCATTACTAACTTATTTGTTTTTTACACATCCGCATTCAAGAAAAATCACTGTCAATTCATTGTTTGTCTATATAGGCATAAGTGCTATTTATTGGTGCTTACGAAATCGAGTTTTGGTATTAGGCAGTACGCAAGACATTCATCCTTTTGTTTTTTCTCAAATTTTACCTACCTTACAAGTCGTGGCAATGCGATTCAGCTCCCCGGGCATTACTATTCTGCCGGGAATAATCGGTCTACTCTTCACCGTGGTCTTGGCGCTATCGACACGCAAGCGTGTATTTTTCTGTTTTGTGCTCATGCTTATTTTGGGTTCCACTATTTTATATTTAGGTTTACCAGCGGGAATGCTCTCAAAGGATACTCCCTTACTAAACTCAGCCCCTTTTGATGCGCGATTTTTCCATATACCTTTAGCATTATTGATGTTTGCTTTATTATTGAATGGTCGCGCTTGGCCATTTCTATTACTTACACTCTCTTTTGGCGCTTCCATTCCATTTGAATTTCTACACTATCAGAAATTCCAATTAGCTTATCAATCCTATTTTAAGTTGGCCGCACAAAAACCTGGCGGCATAATTATTTTCCTTAATAAAGGACAAGGCGTGCAAGAAGCCTCAGGAGATTTTGGTCACTTGAAAATTGGGGAATATCCTCAAGCTGATTATTTATTAAATCCACAAAATGGTGATTTAACGCCAACTCATGGAATCGATTCGAGGTAAGACGAAAATAGACACCAGCTCCGTCACATCGCTCTCAATTTATCAATCGATGGCGGGCTTACGGATCTTTCTATGCTTGAAAATCACAGCGGTATTCTATCAAGATAGCATTGGATAGCTTGAAGGTAAGCGCTCTGCAATTTTTAGAAAACATGGCATAACCACTTATGTTTTAGGAAGTTACTGCAATCCCATGCCCTTTTTGTGCATGGATAATGCAATAAAATAAATACCTAAAAATAACAGTAGAACACTATAAACTATGGACGTATCAAAATTAAATTATAGATCTGATCTGGATGGATTAAGAGCTATGGCCGTGCTAATAGTGATATTCAATCATTTTAAAATTTGTTTGTCTGGTGGTTTTGTTGGTGTTGATGTTTTTTTTGTTATATCGGGTTTTGTGATCACATTAGGCATGTACCCTAATATTATCAACAATCAGTTTAAATTTGGACATTTTTGGATAAGACGCATCAAACGCTTGATGCCGGCGTTGTTTTTAGTTTTATTTTCATCCACACTGGTTTTTTCATTTTTACTGACACCCTTAGATTTAAAGCTTGCACTAGAAAACGTTATTGCAATTAATTTTTCAGTGAGTAACTTTTACTTATGGACAAAATATGGTGGTTACTTTTCAGATAATGCACAAGAAGCGCCATTTCTTCATACTTGGTCTTTAGCGGTTGAAGAACAGTATTATATCGTATGGCCTTTTATTTTAATTTTTATATTAAAGACATTTAAAAAAAATCAACTATCAATTGTTTTGTTGCTTGCTTTTTTATTCTCTCTCTATATTTCACAGAAAGGGGTGGAGAAATCCATTGCAGGCGCTTATTTTTTGATGCCAACCAGGTTTTTTGAATTACTCAGCGGCTCTTGGATAGCTATACTTTTTAATCAACATAAACTGCTCATTAATCATAAATTACAACATATTTTATCAATAGCAGGATTGTTGTTTATTATAGGTTCAGCATATTATCTCAATGCTGAACATGAATTCCCTGGCTATAATGCTTTATTGCCTGTGTTAGGCGCAAGTTTAATCATTATGTCGCCTAGTGGTATTACCAGTAAATTATTATCCTTAAAATCTATTGTTTTTATAGGCAACATTTCTTACTCACTCTATCTATGGCACTGGCCTATTCTTGTTGGATTAGTTTATACCCAAAATGATACCGTTTTAAATAAGGTTATTGCACTGCTTATTAT
>JABFRM010000066.1 GCA_013141155.1 Methylococcaceae bacterium
ATCGGCACGGTCATGATAAGCCAGCACCAAACCATAGCTATTGAGGGTTTGTAGCGCATCGAAAAATCCCTTGAACAATTCCACGCAGTCCAAATCAGGGCAATCATTGCCCAGTTGTTGATAAACTTGCGCCAAGGCAGACCCCCCTAGACGGTTTTTGCCCGCCCCCAGGTCAATCAGGATTAACACGGTGTCCTCAAAATCTCGGCACTGCGGCGTTAAGGTTTTGCTGACATCATCGACTGGCGCAAACGCGGTAACCACTAAGGACAACGGCGCAGTCATGGATTTCTCTAAGCCATCGTCCTGCCAAACGGTTTTCATGGACAACGAATCTTTGCCGACCGGAATCGCAATGCCGAGTGCAGGACACAGTTCCAAGCCTATGGCTTTGACGGTATCGAATAACGCCGCATCTTCGCCTGCGCTGCCTGCCGCTGCCATCCAATTGGCGGACAATTTCACATCCCATAAAGATTCCACACCCGCTGCAGCGAGATTGGTCAGTGCTTCGCCGACGGCCATGCGCCCCGAAGCGGCGGGATTGATCAAGGCTAGAGGCGCCCTTTCACCCATTGCCATAGCTTCGCCAGTGAGTGCATAAAAACCAGAAGCGGTAACGGCAACATCCGCCACCGGTACTTGCCAAGGGCCGACCATTTGATCTCTGGCAACCAAGCCCGTTACTGAGCGGTCACCAATATGGATTAAAAAGCTTTTATCCGCAACGACGGGAAAAGACAAAACTCGCTTAACCGCATCCGCCAAACTAATGCCGCTAAAATCCAACGGTCTTAAGCTCGGCTTTACATGCGTCGCATCCCGCTGCATCTTGGGGGTATTGCCAAACAACACCGACATCGGCATGTCGATAGGCGAGTTACCCAGCCAATTATCATTGAGTTGCAAATGCTCGTTTTGGGTCACTTCCCCAATCACCGCGACTAAACAGTGTTCGCGTTCACAAAACGCCTCAAATTGATTCAATGCATCGGGTCTAATGGCTAATACATAGCGTTCTTGTGCCTCATTACACCAAATTTGCATGGGCGACAAACTGGGATCCGCGCTGTGAATGTAGCGTAATTGAAAACGCCCGCCGCGCTTACAGTCATGGATAATTTCCGGTACAGCATTGGACAAGCCGCCCGCACCAACATCGTGGATGGAGATGATGGGGGTATCTTCACCCAGTGCATTACAATGGTTGATAACTTCTTGGCAACGCCGCTGCATTTCTGGGTTATCCCGTTGTACCGAGGCAAAATCCAAGGCTTCACTGCTTACGCCTGAACTTTGCGAAGAAGCCGCACCGCCGCCTAAACCAATCAACATCGCAGGCCCCCCTAATACCACGATATAAGCGCCTTCAGGAATAACGTGTTTTTGCACCAGCATCGGACGCACATTACCCATGCCACCGGCGATCATGATTGGTTTGTGATAGCCACGATATTGACCTACTTCTGCGCCTAGAGCGGGTTGTTCAAAGGTACGGAAATACCCCGTCAGATTCGGTCTGCCAAATTCGTTATTGAACGCCGCCCCGCCCAATGGCCCTTGCAGCATAATATCCAAAGCCGACGCTATGCGACTAGGTTTACCATTATCCTGCTCCCAAGGCTGCACAAACTCAGGGATCTTAAGGTGAGATACCGAAAAGCCCGTTAAGCCCGCTTTAGTTGCAGAGCCTCGCCCAGTGGCACCTTCATCGCGAATTTCCCCACCTGAACCCGTCGCCGCACCCGGAAAGGGTGAAATGGCGGTGGGATGGTTATGGGTTTCGACCTTCATGAGAATATGCGCGCTTTCTTCTTCATAGGCATATTCGCCGGTGAGCGGATCACGGATAAACACGCGTGCTTTCGAGCCAGTCATCACTGCGGCATTATCATGATAAGCCGATAGAATACCGTGCGGGCTTTGTTGGGTGGTATATCGAATCATATCGAACAAAGATTTGGCTTGCTCTATGCCATCAATTGTCCACGCAGCGTTAAAAATTTTATGGCGGCAATGTTCGGAGTTCGCTTGTGCGAACATCATCAGTTCAACATCGGTGGGATTTCGGCCCAATGCTTGAAAGCAGGTGTTCAAATACGCCAACTCATCAACAGATAATGCTAAACCCAGCGTAGTATTCGCATGCTCTAAGGCGCTCAACCCTTCCTCTATAACGCCAATCGTTTGTAAGGGCAACGGCTCTTGTTGGGTAAATAAATCTAATGTCTCAGGGTCTTTAACCACGCGTTGCGTCATGCGATCATGCAGCAGTACGCCAATCTGTTGCTGCTGCGCTTCCGATAAGTCCGCTGGCAATTGCAGGGCATAACAAATCCCCCGCTCAACGCGGAACACCGTCTTTAATCCGCAGCGTTGTGCAATTTCAGTGGCTTTGCTCGACCAAGGAGAAATAGTCCCCGCACGCGGCACTATCCAGAATTGCTCACCGGTTATCGCCGCAACTGGCGTGGTATAACCATAGTTAAGCAAGCGGCCTAAAATTTTATGTTCCTGTTCGGTCAGTTCCTGTTCAATCTGAATGAAATGTATATATTGCGCAGATACCGCCGTAATATCCGACGTAATCCCTTGTAATTGTAGTAACAATTGTTGCAGCCTAAACTCAGAAAGTGCAGCCGTTCCAAAGATTTTTAACATGTGTAAGATCAAGTGTAATTAATTTAAAAAATATTGCAGGGTGCTATGCCGTACATAGAAACTGTTTAGAATAGATTTACGAATGCAAAACCGCACGCCCTATTCTTTTAAAGATTTTTCCATAGCGGTCTTCAGTAACCTAGTTAACTGGATACAAGCCTCAGTAGCGCATTCCTTATTATTAGCATCCAATACCCGAATATCAGTCTGTTGCGCTTTTTCAGTCAGCGCGATGCGATACGCCTGCTCTTGATTATTTTCATCACCGAACAAAAAGCCCACATTATCCCAAATAGAATCATCTTTTAAAGCCTTAGCTTTGGGTTCATATTGCACGACAAAATAATGCGCAGTGGTATTACGCTCAACAATCTCCAATGCTTCTTGGGTCATGGCCTTACCCAAAATACGCCAAGTACGCTGTAAGTCTTGATTGACCTGCAACAATGCTGGTTGATTCGGGGTATCGCGCAAGGTAAGTTGCGTTAGCACTGGCGCGTCCGGCTCCGATACTTCTTGAGCCGCATTTTCTTCTGCAACTGAGGCTTGTTCTAATGGCACGGCATTAGCCTCGGATGTTGATGGCACCGCACCAGGACGCAGGACTGCTGACGTTGAAGCAGGGCGTGATGTAGACGCTTCTGCGGCTACAATTGGCGGTGCAGCAATTTCAGTGCGATCTAAATCAGTAGGCACGACCAAGACAGGCAGTTCACGGGTAAAGCGATAATCTTTTTCTTTATCAGGAAAAACGCTCTTGACCATACCGCAAGCACTGATCAGGAAGATAACGACAAGCGCAATCAGTATACGCATAATACTTTTCATGAAATAACACCCGCTTCTTGCATTGCAGCACGCACTGCATCAAAACAATCCGCCGTTAACCAAGTTAACGGCAACCTTATGCCGCGAGCCATTAAACCCATTTCCGCAACCGCCCATTTCACAGGAATCGGATTGGATTGAATAAATAAATATTTATGTAAACGCGTTAATTTGGCATCAATTGCCTCTGCCGTCACCCGATCACCCGCCATCGCAGCCACAATCATTTCATGTACCAATTTTGGCGCAACATTGCCCGTTACGGTAATGGTGCCATTGCCGCCTAACAAACAAAATTCGCAACTCGTGGCATCATCGCCGGTATACAAGGCAAAGTCATCGCCGCATAGATCACGAATTTTCTTAACACGCGATAAATCCCCCGTCGCTTCTTTGACGCCGATAATATTAGCAATTTTCGCTAGCCGCCCGATGGTTTCCGGCAACATATCACAGGCCGTCCGACCGGGGACATTGTATAAAATTTGCGGAATAGCAACAGTTTCAGCAATGGCGCGATAATGTAAATATAAGCCTTCTTGGGTCGGTTTATTGTAATAAGGCGTCACCAATAAACAGGCATCAGCGCCAGCTTCTTTTGCGCGCTGGGTTAAAGTAATGGCTTCAGTAGTTGAATTAGCACCCGTTCCAGCAATGACTGGAATTCGGCCTTGTACAATTTTAACCACCGCCTTAATGACATCGCAATGTTCAATCTCGTTAAGCGTCGCAGACTCGCCAGTGGTGCCAACTGCAACCAACGCATCCGTCCCTTGTTCGATATGAAACTCCACCAACCGGTGCAGGCTTTCATAATCTAGCGCACCATCATTGTGCATCGGTGTCACTAAAGCGACAATACTACCTTGAATCATGCCAATCTCTCGTCCGAAATAAATGATTAAATGAGGGCATTATAACAAGCGCCGCGTAAAGGGTTCACAAAAAATACGTTATCCTGAAGCTGCCTACCAAATTGATAGCCATTTTATCCGCTTATAAAATTTCTGAAAAATAGATTTTAGCGTTTTGTTTACAAAGAATTTTTAATAACTTTGCCCTAAGTAACCCCTGCATCCCATGCTATATTATGGACATTTTTGCTAACCCTCCTCCCCCACGCGTTTTGCATACCCAGTTAATTTATGGTCAAACAAACTGAAATCATTCATCATGAAACCTTATATGAGGGTTTCTTTAATATGGAACGTTACCACTTTAGGCATACCTTGTTTGCAGGTGGCTGGAGCGAGCCTGTCTCTCGTGAGTTATTTCGCCGCAATAATTGTGTCGGGGTCTTATTATACGACCCTCAACGCGACGAAGTGGTATTGATCGAGCAGTTTCGGGTCGGTGCCATGGCGCACTCATTATCCGCCGAACAAAGTTGGTTAATTGAAATTGTAGCGGGCGGCATAGAGGCGGGTGAAACTATTGAAGAAGTAGCCCATCGAGAAGCATTGGAAGAAGCTGGCTGTGAAATTAAAGCCTTAAAACTGATCAATAAATTTTATACTACGCCAGGTGGTTGCTCGGAATTACTTTCCTTGTTTTGCGGCAAAGTGGATGCCTCCAGCATTGGCGGCATTCATGGACTGAATGAAGAACAGGAAGATATTCGGGTGTTTACGGTTGGCTTCAGAGAGGCTTACCAAATGCTTGAACAAGGCTTGATCACCTCAGGCATTCCCATTATCGCTTTGCAATGGCTGGCCTTAAACCGCGAAGCACTTAGGCTTGAATGGGACGCGTAAGTTTTGTTAACCTCTTTTTTAAACTTGATATGAATACGCCAATGTCTACTAACCCTTTCCCTACCCTAAAAATAATACTGCTTAAACTCCTTGAACTTATTTTGGTGGTCGGCTACATCGTATTCGAAGAAATCATCTGGAATACTTTTGCAAAACCCATTTTCACCTACCTAAAAAATCTAGCGTTGCTTGATGCCTTAAAGCAGACTTTTTTAGATATGAATCGTTATTTATTAGTGTCGATTTTTGTAGTGATACTTGCTATAGCTGAATATATGGGGATTTTATCTGTCATTACCATTGCGCAAAATCAAGTTGTATTAGGCACTTTTATTTATGCCCTAAAAATACCCATCGCCTCTTTTACTTTTTGGCTGTTTGAATTAACCAAACCACAATTAATGACTTTTGGCTGGTTAAAAGTATCCTATGAGACATTGATGAAATTAATTGATCGCTTAGTTAATTCTGCCATTTATCTGAACATTAAAGCGACTGTACAGGCTGCTAAACAACGCTTGCGTCAACTGGCGGTACGATTAAAAAACAGCGTCATGTTTAAGCCTTTTGTTGCCGGTTATAGACTGTTTAAATCAAGCATACTAAAACAACATAACAGCCATTAATCTAAAAATTAGGCGCTATGTGAGTTTTCATGGGCAATGCGATTATACGGCAATGTTTGGGACATAAAAAACCCCGCTAAGCTAATTAGCTTGCGGGGTCTTGATCGTTATGAAGCTATTTGAAACGTTTTACAAACTGTAATACATATCATACTCAACGGGGTGAGTACTCATACGGATACGGGTAACTTCTTCCATTTTCAATTTGATATAGCCGTCAATTACGTCATTGGTGAAAACACCGCCGCGAGTTAAAAATTCACGGTCTTTATCCAAGCAATCTAAGGCTTGATCTAACGCGTGACAAACTTGCGGGATGGCTTTTTCTTCTTCCGGTGGCAAGTCATACAAGTCTTTATCCATCGCATCGCCAGGATGGATTTTGTTTTGAATGCCGTCCAAGCCTGCCATCATCATAGCAGCGAACGCCAAATAAGGGTTTGCAGTTGAATCAGGGAAACGCACTTCGATACGGCGACCTTTAGGGTTATTCACAAACGGAATACGGATAGACGCAGAGCGGTTACGCGCGGAGTAAGCCAGCATGACTGGCGCTTCGAAGCCTGGCACTAAACGTTTGTAGCTGTTGGTAGAGGCATTGGTGAAGGCGTTCAGGGCTTTAGCATGTTTAATGATGCCGCCAATGTAAAATAACGCCAGTTCAGACAACCCACCGTATAAATCCCCAGTAAACAGGTTTACGCCATTTTTGGCTAATGATTGATGGACGTGCATACCACTGCCGTTATCACCAACCATCGGTTTTGGCATAAAAGTGGCGGTTTTACCATAAGCATGGGCGATGTTGGCAACGACATATTTTAAGCCTAATACTTCATCGGCTTTTTTAACTAAAGTGTTAAAACGCACGCCGATTTCGCATTGGCCCGCAGTTGCCACTTCGTGATGATGCACTTCAGTGACTTGACCCATTTCTTCTAAGGTTAAGCACATAGAAGAACGCATGTCTTGGAAAGAATCGACTGGCGGCACAGGGAAATAACCCCCTTTAACGCCTGGGCGATGGCCGATGTTGCCATCAGGATAAACTTTTTCAGAGTTCCAGCCCGCTTCTTCAGAATCAATTTTGAAGAAAGAGCCGCTCATA
>JABFRM010000225.1 GCA_013141155.1 Methylococcaceae bacterium
CTACTTATTATAGCGACAAATATCAAGGTAGACGAACGGCAAGCGGAGAAGTCTATGATAAGCATAAATTGACCACTGTGCATAAAGATTATCCGTTTGGCACGATACTTCGCGTGACCAATCTTGAAAATAATCTCAGCGTTACTGTCAAGGTCAATGACCGCGCACCACTACACAATGATCATGTACTTGATCTTTCCAAGCAAGCAGCAATGGAGCTTGATTTTATTCACGCTGGTTGGGCAAACGTTAAAATTGAAGTACTTCAATTTGGTAATGCGTAACCACATGCAATCGGGTGGGCACAGTGACGTGCCTACCCGATTGCATGTATCACGCCAAAGCCATAACGCCTCAGTAAGTTTTCATTAAACCATCTAAAGTTAGTCCGCAACTGGGTGCAAACGTCTGCATAAAAAAAATAACTTCTGCCTGTTCAGATTGGCCTATTTTTAACGCTAATTGTTCCGCCGCGGTTTCAAACTCCCGATTACCTGCTTTTAATTCCGCCTGACATTTTAAATAAGCAGATATTTTATCAGCCGCCTTAATCAGCTGTATTGCCTCTGCCGACATTTTATCCTGCTGAATCAATACTTGAAAATCGGCACGCAAAGCAGTTGGTAACAAATTCAGTAATTCGATTTCTGCCTGTTTTTCAATTTGTTTATACGCCGCACTAATCGCGTCTGAATGGTATTTGATTGGCGTAGGCAAATCTCCGGTAATCACCTCAGTAACATCATGATATAAAGCAGCCGTTGCCACCGCATTGGCATCCACCTGGCCGCCAAAATAGCGGTTTTTGATTAATGCCAACGTATGGGCAATAACCGCCACCTCCCAACTGTGTTCCATGACATTTTCATCATGGGCATTGCGCTTTAAGCCCCAGCGCTTAATCCATCTTAAACGCGATAAATAAGCGTAAAAACTACTGCTGAGTGTATTTTTTTGCATAAGCTTTAGGTTGATTGCAGGCATCGTTTTAAAGGGAATGGCGATAACAATTGCATCTTATTGATTTATCGGTTTGTTATATAAACAGAGTTAGGTAACTTATGACATAATTAAGTCATACCAATGGTTACGGCAGTATTTTAAACGTTTTAAGCAACTATTTTCTAATTATGAACATTCAGTGGTACCCCGGTCACATGCACAAGGCCGGCAAAGAAATCAAAGCGCTCTTACCCAAAGTCGATCTTATTATCGAAGTGTTGGATGCCCGCATTCCCTTTAGCAGCCAAAACCCGATGCTTGCCACTTTGCGTGGCGACAAGCCTTGCATTAAAATTCTCACTAAAAGTGATCTTGCTGATCCTGCCATCACTCAGCAATGGCAAACCTATCTGGAGCAAGAGCTTAGTGTAAAAACCCTAGCGCTGAGCGCCCAGCAACCGGATAAAATGCGCCAACTGATCGACTTAGCGCATAAGATGTTGCCGGATAAAGCCGCTAGCGGTAACTTGATACAAACCCTGATCATGGGCATTCCTAATGTTGGCAAATCTACGCTTATCAATATACTTGCCGGAAGACTCATTGCCAAAACCGGCAATGAACCAGCCATTACCAAAGGACAGCAACGCATCGACATTGGGCATGGCGTGGTGTTATTTGACACCCCCGGTATGTTGTGGCCTAACCTGGACAATAAAAACAGCGGTTTTCGCTTAGCGACCACTGGCGCGATTAAAGATACCGCTATCGACCATGATCACGTCGCTTATTTTGCCGCTGAATATTTGTTAAAAAATTATCCAGAAGCCTTAAAAACCCGTTTTCAATTCGAGGGCTTACCTGAGAATGAACAAGCTTTTTTGGAAACGCTCGGCAAAAATCGCGGCTGCCTGACCACAGGCGGCAAAGTGAATATGGACAAGATCGCTAAAATCTTCTTAACCGAATTTCGCGCGGGAAGTATCGGCAGAATAAGCCTTGAGACTCCGATGATGATGGAAGAGGAGTTAGCCGAGCTGATTATTATTCGTGAGCTTAAAGCCTCGAAACAAAAAGCGCGTAAGCAAAAGTGGCAAGGGGATAATGATGCGTAAGTATTTAAATGCGAATTAAGAGCTAAACCGCAAGTAGTTCCAAAAAATAGTGCACCTGCGAGCTTGCCAAAAACATATACCATAAGCCCGTTGTATGAACGGACTTTACTGGCGCATTCAATGCCCGTTTTTTCTTCAACCAAAGCAAATAAGGCTTTGATCAGTAAACACTTATCAGGATACTAAAGGTTCCTTACCGCTTTTGGATTATACCCTGCAACAACTGGGTGAAGAGGCATGCCATGACAAAAGTTTGAAATCATTTGGAAGGAGTGCAAAACTGTGTCAGCTCCACACATTAATGACGGGGTTTGCAACCGCGTCATGCTTTGGTTTTATCTTTTCGATGGCATTGGCAAAAATAGCCAAAATAGAATTATTCAGCCTGTTTAACTAGCTAATTTGAAAATATGATCTAAATTTAAGTGAGTAAAAATAAGCTTGGCCAGAGTAGCCTGATACCGACTGAACTTATTAAGCAATTATCTATACAACCACTTATTAATTAAAGGATCTTATGAAATATTTATCTAACAGAACATTTCGAATGGCAAGTGTGTCACTGGCAGTTTCACTTGTGTGTCTCAACCACGGAGTCCAAGCTGCTGATTATATAGCACCAATATCCGGTGTGCCTAGCCAAATAAAGTTATATAACGTGTCCTTGGTTAACACGAACGGGAGCATTAATGGATCTACCGGCGCACTCTTACAAGCCTTAGATGCCAATCCCTTAAATGCTGGCCAAGTATTTGAGGTGGTTAATATAGTACCTGGAATTGGTAATGAGGATGCCAGCTTTATGATCATCAATGATAAGTTAATTATCCCAAAGTTGCTGGAAGGGGCATTGTTAAGCTATAACCTGCAATTAGTAAAATCAAGTAGTTTGCCTTTGCAATTTACAGTTACTATGTTAAGCAGTGGTGTGCAAGGCCCTACCGGTTTAACAGGCGCTACGGGCACACAAGGCCCTATCGGTTTAACAGGTGCTACTGGCCCACAAGGCCCTATCGGTTTAATTGGTGCTACTGGCCCACAAGGCCCTATCGGCTTAACCGGGGCTGATGGCGCACAAGGCTCTACCGGCTTAACCGGGGCTGATGGCGCACAAGGCTCTATCGGTTTAACTGGTGCTACCGGCGCACAAGGCCCCATCGGCTTAATTGGTGCTACCGGTCCACAAGGCCCCATCGGCTTAACCGGTGCTGATGGCGCACAAGGCCCTATCGGTTTAACTGGTGCTGATGGCGCACAAGGCCCCCTCGGCTTAACTGGTGCTACCGGCGCACAAGGCCCCATCGGCTTAATTGGTGCTACCGGGCCACAAGGCCCTATCGGTTTAACTGGCGCTACCGGTCCACAAGGCGCTATCGGCTTAACGGGGGGGATTGGTTTCAATTTCTCGGGATCAAGTGGATCTAACATTGCATCAACACCAATTGGCGGTGCAAACAATTGTTTCGCAATATCTGGCATTAGTGCGCCTGCTTACTCCTCAAGTGGTCCAGCGGATTTGACTAACTTACTTGTCCCAGCAGGAAGTAGTTGCAGCGCCGTGGCATTTAACGGTACGGTATCAACAGTGCCAGCGCCGTGGTCTGATTTAGGTGCTTATATCTACCTATACTCAAACCCCACCGGACTAGGTATTGGTGGAACTTCGACATGGAGTCGTTTTTGCGACTTTAATCCGACAGGCTCAGGCGGTGGAACAGGAACCGGAATTTGTAGCGGAACTGTAAGTGTTAATATTACCGCGGATACGCAAATTGCCGTTTGCTTCCGTGCTGATTATGCCACGCCGCCTGCTACGCGCATGGCTTGGAATGTACGCTGCACAGCCCCTTAAATTAACACTGGGTGACTTTAAGGATTCGTGCTTAGTGCGAATCCTTACTTTGACCCTGGATAACATACAAATCGCGTATGATAAACAGCTTTTGTGTTTTACGCATTCCCGCGCGCCGCTTGGCAATGCAGGTGCTCCGCGACTGCGGTATAAAACAATAAGAACCAACGGTTATGATGGGATGCCGAACATTCGGCGCTACAAAACCGTAACCCCTACATTAATTTCTTTTCGCGGGGAGAACCAATTTTTTTGTTAAGTTTAAACTTCTGGAACGGTGGCAAGCGCTTCTCGACCAAGGGAAAAGTTACTTAAGCATTTTAAGCTTGATGCCGCTAGTGTTCGACAGGCTATACTTAATCCGGTTCAAGCGTGTACTTGTGTTGGTATGGTAGATGAATTAATCTAGCGTATCCTGATTCCAGCTTACGTTCAAACCATCCCTTTCAACCGATACACCAGCGCTAAAGCATCCCGTGGCGTTAGTTCATCCGGCTTAATATCCGCGAGCAAACACACCGCCGGATGGCACTCGACGCTGCTAAAAATATCCAGTTGATTGTTGCCAGAAGTGATTTGTTGTTCTTTATAGGCTTGCTGTTCTAATTGCCGCAAAATGGTTTTGGCGTTTTCAATAACCACTTTAGGCACACCCGCTAAAGCCGCGACTTGCAAGCCGTAGCTTTGATTGGCTGGGCCGTCTTTGACCGCATGCAGAAAAATGATTTTGTCGCCATGCTCCATTGCGTCCAAATGTATGTTATGAATCGTACGGTGTTTTTCTGCCAGCGTAGTCAATTCAAAATAATGCGTGGCAAATAGCGTGTAGGCTTTGGTTTGTTTCGCCAGATATTCGGCACACGCCCAAGCCAGCGACAAACCATCAAAAGTGCTGGTGCCACGCCCAATTTCGTCCATTAAGATTAAACTGTTTGCGGTAGCATTATGCAGAATATTGGCGGTTTCGGACATTTCTACCATGAATGTCGAACGACCGCTGGCAAGATCATCTGATGCGCCGATGCGGGTAAAAATCTGGTCAATCGCTCCACACCGCATGGCTTTAGCAGGTACGTAACAACCGATATGCGCCAGCAATACCATCAAAGCTGCTTGCCGCATATAGGTCGATTTACCACCCATGTTAGGGCCTGTGACCACTAACATTTTGCGTTGAGCAGAGAAAATCAAGTCATTGGCAACAAACGGACTGGTGGTCACTTGTTCGACCACAATATGCCGGCCCGCTTCAATCATTAGTCCAGCTTGCTGATTTAACACGGGGCGCGTGAGGGTAAGCGTCACCGCGCGTTCGGCGAAGTTCACTAGCACATCCAGTTCCGCCAAAGCACTCGCACAACTTTGTAGCTCTGCTAGTGATAGGCCGATTTGGTTAAGCAAATCCTCATATAAAGCTTTTTCAAAGGTCAGTGAATGTTCTCGTGCACTCAGCACCTTATCTTCAAAGCCCTTCAATTCTGGGGTTATATAACGCTCAGCGCCTTTTAAAGTTTGTTTGCGGGTGTAATGCGCTGGTACTTTAGCGCTGTGCAGATGGGAAATTTCAATGTAATAGCCATGTACCCGGTTGTATTGCACTTTAAGTTGGGCAATGCCGGTTGCTGCACGTTCGCGCGCTTCCATATCCAGTAGAAATTGGTCGGCATTTTGGCTTAAATTGCGTAGTTCATCCAATTCAAGATGATAGCCTGGCGCAATTACACCGCCGTCACGAATTAATACTGGAGGATTGTCAATAATCGCCCGCTGCAACAAATTCAGTAGTGCTGGTTGTTCAGCGATGTATTGGCATAGTTCCAGCAATAACGGTGCATCGACGGGGCTTAAACATTGCTGCAAATCCGGCAACGCCGCCAAGGTATTGCGTAACACCAGTAAATCACGGGGACGGGCAGATTTTAAGGCAATGCGCGAGCTGATCCGTTCAATGTCGCCAACCTGCCTTAAAACCGCGTGTACCTCTTGATATAAACGGTTGTGCAATAAATTTTCAATGGCGGAAAAGCGATGATTCAGCACCGCATGATCGCGTAACGGACGGTGTATCCAACGCCGTAGACAGCGACTACCCATCGCGGTGATGGTTTTATCCAGTACGCCCAATAAAGTGAACTGCGCCTTGCCAGATGGATGAAAATCCAACTCCAAGTTACGGCGGCTGTTGGCATCTAAGGCAATGTACGCATCGCTCTGTTCAATATTGATACCTTGAATATGCGGTAAGGCGTTTTGTTGGGTATCTTTGACATATTGCAACAAACAGCCTGCTGCCGCCACGGCATTGGGTATATTCTCGCAACCGAAACCTTTTAAATCATGGGTGTTGAACTGCCTTAACACCAGTTGCGTAGCGCTTTGTATTTCAAAATGCCACGGCGGTCTGCCACAGATGCCTGCGCGAGATTTATAATGTTTTAAAATGGGTGAATCTTCGCGAATCAGCAGTTCGGCAGGATCAAGCCGCTCAATTTCACTGAATAATTGTTCCAAGCGTTCCACTTGTTGTAACACAAAACGTCCACTGGTGAGATCTAGTGAAGCAATGCCAAATGGTAGGGCGGCATCGCTAATCGCCACCAGCAAGTTGTCTTTACGTTCCTCCAGTAACGCTTCATCCGTTACCGTGCCCGGTGTGACAATTCGCATCACTTTACGATCAACGGGGCCTTTTGAGGTCGCTGGATCGCCGATTTGTTCGCAAATAGCAACCGATTCACCTTGTTTCAGCAACCGTGCGATATAGCTTTCTGCCGCATGATACGGAATACCTGCCATCGCAATCGGCGTGCCGGCAGATTGTCCGCGACTGGTTAAGGTGATGTCTAATAGCTGTGAAGCTTTCTTGGCATCGTCAAAAAACAGTTCGTAAAAATCCCCCATGCGATAAAACAACAAGGTGGTGAGATGCTCCGCTTTGATGCGCAGGTATTGCTGCATCATAGGCGTGTGTGCGACGAGGTCAGCTTGAGACATGTGCGACGGCAATTTCTGGGATGGAATTAAAATAAATACTTGATTATGAAATATAAAAATCAGTTTTATAT
>JABFRM010000063.1 GCA_013141155.1 Methylococcaceae bacterium
GGATTCTTGATAGGTATTCATATTGATTCTCCTGCTGTAGATTAAATTGGGATTATTGCCGATCCAGTATACTGTTTGAGCCGAGTTGTTGCACCTGTTCGTGCAACCGCTGATTTTCTGCCAGCAAAGGTTGCAGCAACTTATCCACCTCAGCTTCGGAATAGCGGGGGGTGATATGTTGCGGGCAGTTCCAGTCCATCGCCTCGATTTTAATCACCATGCCCCGCTCAACCCTTGCACGATAATGAGGCAGGCTTAAAAGGGTAAGTAATTCAGGGTCATCTTCCGCGTGAATAATACGGGCTATCCCCCAAAGCTTAAGGCGGCGACGGTTGGGGTAATCCATCAAAATCAGCGAGACCCGCGCATTGGCATTCAAATTACCCACACTGAGATACTGCCGGTTGCCTTTAAAATCAGCAAAACCAATGGTGCGCGCATCCAGCACTTTTATAAACCCTTGCGGACCGCCACGATGTTGCACATAAGGCCAACCGTTTTCCGCAACCGTTGCCATATAAACACTGTCGCGCGCTGCAATGAATTCGGCTTCAACAGTACCCAATTCATTGCGCGGGTCATCAGTGCGTTCAAAATATTGATTGTTTTCGCGGCTGCCGTAGCGTGTTTGGGCGGCTTTTACACTGTCGGTGAAACTGATGGTGGCAAAGGCGTTGGACATAGTGTTGCTCCTGAAATAAAACTGGCAGCATCGCTACTGCCAGCCATTGGGATGTGTTGCGTTAGAATGTTAAAATGGTGGTGCCAAATTTCAGTAATTTGCCAAAACTTGCCAGACCGGACGTGCCAGGCACTGGGTTTTCACTGATAACCTCAAAACCACAGGCTTTAGCCTCTTCAGCAGCGCCAAACACATCGGCACAACCACAAGAGACGCCCACAACATTGCCTTTGACCAGGTTATACAGCCCGTGCAACGGGTGATCTGCCTGAGTAATAAGGCTCGCCCAGCGTGTACCTGCGCCCTGAAAAGTGACCGATACTTCGCCGCCGGATTGTTTAATATCATAAGCCGCCGCCAAGCCATTGAAGGCACGACCTAAAGCTTCTTCACCGCCGTTTTTCGGATCTGAAAAAATAAAGATTGCTGTTTTGTTCATAGTAAAAGCTCCTTAAGAAAGCCATTATTATACCGAACGTTCGGTACAGTGACAATTTAACGAACGTTCGGTACAATGTCAAGCATATTTTTCAGGAGAATACCGATGGCACTACAAACAATTACCCAAGACGCGCTGGTGGAATCACTGTTTGAAATTATCCGCTGTCACGGTTATGAAGGCACGACGATTGCCTTGTTATCGGACATTACAGGACTTAAGAAATCCAGTCTTTATCATCGCTTCCCTGCGGGGAAGGATGATATGGTCAAGGCGGTGGTGCTGTATGTCAGCGCACAATTGCAGCAATTGATCATAGCGCCGCTACTGGAGCGCCAAGTCGCCCCAGAAGAACGCTTTAGCAAGATGCTGGTCACAGTTAAAGCGTTTTATGGTGGGGGCAACAAAAACTGTCTTTTGAACGTGCTATCCCTTGGGGAAGCTAAGGATGACATCAAAACATTACTAAAACAAGATTATGCCGCTTGGTTTGCGGCACTCAGTGCGTTGGCACAGGATGCAGTCTTGACGCAAACAGAAGCGGAAGTACGCGCGGAACAATTTCTGATTGCTGTGCAGGGTGCGTTAGTGGTGCAACGGCTAACCGAGAATCCGCCCACGTTTGACAATTGCATGGCGTATGCACAAAAGCAGTTTTTTAAATCCAGCGACGGCTAACAACTTCGACATTCATCGTAATGCCTGTTTTTATTGACGCTTAAGAGTCATTATGAATAATGGCAAACATTAAATAACGCCGAGAATAGTTAAGCCTATCGCTATCTGGCACAACAAACCGATAAAAAACGCTATCGTCCGAAAAAAAGGCACGCCATGTAATGCTTCAGATGGACTTGGGGCATTCTCTAAACAACTAGCTAATTTTAGAATTAAGCTGTCCACAAGCCGCTAATACATCATCGCCTTTAGTGCCTCTGATTAACGTCGGGATTTTAAAGGTATCCAAAACGGCTTTAAACTGTGCAATTTTATCCGCATCGGGACATTGGTACTGTGATCCCGGGAATGCGTTAAAAGGAATTAAGTTGATATAAGCACGTTTACCCGCCAGTAACGTGCCCAGTTGTTTAGCATCCTCTGGCGAATCATTAAACTCTTTGATCAAAATATATTCATAGGTAATAAATTGCTTTTTATGTAAAGGTATCTGGTCAATATAGTGCAATACCTCATCCAGCGGATATTTCATATTAATGGGAATCAGCTCACTGCGCTTTTCTTCAACAGGTGAATGCAGCGATAACGCAAGGTTTACGCCTGGAATTTCCTCGCGCCATCGTTTAAGTCCTGGAATATAACCCGCCGTTGAAATGGTAATTTTTTGAATACCAATAGAAGTGCCGTGTTGTGATAAAAAGATTTCGCAGGCTTTTTTGACGGCATCAAAATTATGTAAAGGCTCGCCCTGACCCATAAACACAATATTTAAAATCCGCTCTTCTCCCGGCCTATTTTTCCTTAACCAACGCCAAGCCTGTAGAAACTGCCCCACAATTTCACTGGTCGTCAAATTTCTTTTTAGCCCTTGTTTTCCCGTAAAACAAAAAGAACAATTCATTGCACAGCCGACCTGCGAGGAAATGCAAATAGAATATTTATTATGAAATGGAATCAGGACAGTTTCGACTTTATGATTATCTTTAAGCTTAAACAGAAATTTTACGCTACGATCTTTGTTTGACTCCTGAACCGTATCAATTTCGGGTAAAGAAAAATCGAAATGATGTTGAAAAAAGGCCGATGCAGCTTTTGCAATATTAGTAGCGCATTGCGTATTTTCTTTTTTCTTATAATGCCAATTAAACAGCACTGACGCTGCCGAGTCGTTTAACTCATTCTGCTGTAATACCCTTTCTAAATCAGAAAAATTTAGATCATAAAAGGATTGTTTCAAAAAATTCCCCCAGCAATTTCAATAGTTTTCAAATATCAAGCAATGTAGGATGTGCTGAACGAAGGAAGCGCATCTTACGTGTTATCGCTTCTGATTGAATCAACAATTATAATTATCTGGCGAAAAATTGCTTTGGCGCTCTTTCAGATCATTTTGCTTAACTTTTTTCTGTTTCATATTTATCGAATACATTGGTAATTGATACTTATCTTCAAGAATAGTTATTTGTTTCTTCGTGAGGTCTTGCTGAGTAATATTTAGGACATCTCGCCAACAAGTTTGATTTATTGCTTGGAATTCTTGATAACGGGTGCCATTATTAAACTCGAAATGACGCCAAATATTTGCAAAAAGCTTTAATGCTTCAAGTGAAGTAATTTTTGTGGCATGGATGGTTTTAACCATTTTTATAACAGAAGGTTCTCTGTACGCATTAAGACCTAATTTAGAAAGACCTAAGTCATCTGCTATGGAACTGTTTCTCGGTGTCGCCCATTCGTGCTGTTCATCCCTGTTAATGTAATCAACATAAAAGCGTTCCTCTCGTTCAGCAATAATTTGATTACGAAAAATCCATTCCACTCCGATTGGTCCATCAAGGTAATACTCGTCAAGTTGAGTTTCAACCAATGTGACTAACTGGGCAAACTTAGCAGGTTTCCAATCACTTGCTACCGCATATATACCTTTTGCCAAATGTTCATTAAATTTAGAAAGTTGCTCTGATAGCTTCGTGTTATCGTTCCAAGGACAACGAGTTGCATCAAGAAGTATTAAGTACTTTGCGCTTTCTTCAACGGCGATAGCTTCCAAAACTTGATGACCACGATAATGTGCAAGTTCATTTTCCAGAGCATTTGATGAATTGCTTAGCTTAATAACATTTTCGTATATTTTTTCTAGACCCAAGGAAATTTGCTCAAGAAACGATTTTTCATCTAATTGGGCTAAGTCTTTAATTGCTCGTTGCCTCATAACCACCTTGATATTTTTGTTTTCTTAATATAGATTCGAAACAAACTTAAGGACAGATGCACGTAGTACCGACCTTTTGTTAGATTAGTGTCACTGTTTCATTTTCTTACTACTGTCAAAACATCGCATAGTGTTTTGTTTGTATGCTAACACGAACAAACGTCTTAGATGTGTTGAGTTGTTCGCCATTAATTAAAAACACACAGCTACCGTATGAAATAACTTAGCTAACGCGTCAACCGCTAAATAAATTAAGTACTTAGCCTAATCGTTGCGTAATTAGCTTAAACTAACCTAATGTTTTTATTCGAATGCCTTTGTTTGTGTTCTCTCTGTAAGTGATTGTAAGATTATGCTTAGGGTTAAAGTCTACTAACTTTTCGATTAAGTAATTTGAAATTTAAGCGTATTTTGGAGTTTTGTTATTATGGCGGACATTATAGTGGCTGGGTGTATTTTGGGATTTTTTATATTCATGTTCCAAAGTTTCGCTATGGAAAAAACTATCAAAAGAAAATTATCTCAGGACGATGAGCTTAAAGCAAAATTAAAGTCGCTATTAGATTTTGATTCGACGATGACCTATATAGCGCATGACAGAAACTCAGGCATAGCTATTGACGAACAAAGCAAGAAGATATGCCTTATAACTTCTTCTTTTAACAATGCCGATTCATGGCGTGTTATTTCCTATAAGGATGTCATATCTGTTGAATTGTTTGAAGATGGGTCTTTAATTGGTCAAATGAGTGCTCTTTCTGGTAAAACTCAGACTTCAAAAAAGATTAATCGCATTGAGTTAAGGCTTACTGTAAATGATATTAATAATCCTTTGCATAACATTATCTTTCTGAATTTAAACAAAAAGGAACTTATCTATGATGAAAAATCTAAAAATGAAGCATTGCAATTAGTAAGGCGTTGGTATGGCATTATTGAAGTTGTAATCAAACAAGCTAATGATAAAAAAGAAATAGGCTCACTGGCTAATGAGTTAAAAATAGCTCCAAAACTAGCTATTGTTTCAATTGCCGATGAGATTAAGAAACTTGCTGACCTTCACAGTGCAGGGATCTTGACCCTAGAAGAGTTTCAACAACAAAAAACTAAGTTATTAGGGAAACAATAGAGCATGAAAAAATTAACTTTAGTATTTTTTATAGTAACTATATTTATAATTTTATTTTTCAGTTTTGCACCTGAAGACAGAATAAATTTAGTTTCAGTCTTTTATAAAAGAATGATTAACGATCCAGGACAGTTATGTTTTGATCTTAGAGCTAAAAATTTAAAAGACATAGAATCGTCTAGGATAATAAATGCAGTAACAAATGATCAAAAAGTAATTGTTACATATAAATCTAAAAACGGTTTTAGTGGATACGAAAAAGATAATTTTAAATGCGAATTATCTAATGGAAGTTTCGACAAAGAAAAAACAATACTAGAAGATTATCGTACTGCATATTCTGAAGTTTCTGAGGCTCTTAATGATGCTAGAAAAAATATGATTCAGGCTCTTAATTATTCAGGGAATACAGTTCAAAAAAGAGTCGAAACTTATCTTAAAGCACCGGCAGATATGAGTACACTAGAATCTTCACTTTATCAAGTAAGAGAAGCTGAGTCAGACCGATTAATTGCGGATGGAGAAAAACAACTAAATGAAACTAGAGCAAACTTTGAAAAGGTTAATACCAAATATGAAATAATTAAGAATGAATATAATGAAGCTGAAGATATATATAATAAAACTCATAATAAATGAATTTTATTATGATAAATATCTATCTGAATTAATAGCTCGTAAGATGGGTAGAGCTATTAGCCATTCGCATCCATCTAAACTAGCTCAAAGTACCTTTCTATCATAAGCATTAAGCACTGCTGGTTCATTACAGAAGAATCTTAAGTGTTTGGCTTAACCGTTACATCTAATAAAATTGCTTGCTTAATATTCTTTCTAATGTTTTAGAGCAATAAAGTAATATCTAAGACAGAATGAACAGATTTTTTATAGTAGGTATTTTTAAGTGATTGGCAACAAGTGCGGATGATTTTATACAACGAGGTGTATTAAGATTCAATCTTAGCCACCGTTGAAAGTGGGGCTAGAGTAGGGCAGGATTGGATTTGAAATATTATTTAAAATAAAAAAACAATAACTTATACATAACAATTGGCGGAGAGAGGGGGATTCGAACCCCCGATACGTTACCGTATACACACTTTCCAGGCGTGCGCCTTCAGCCACTCGGCCATCTCTCCAGCTTTCCCCAATATGACTCAGGAAAGCCGCCTAGAATAATGCAGATTACGCCTGCTGGCAATGACTTTATGCTATTGACTGATCCGCAGCGGCTTCCAGCTCATCCCAGCGTTTGTAAGTTTGCTGTAGTTTTTCATCCAGCGCGGCTAACTTGTCGGTTACGGTGGCTATGGCAGCTGCATCCTTGCGGTAAAAATCAGGCTTGCCCATCTGTTCAGTAATGCTGGCATGTTCTGCTTCTAATTGCTCAATTAAAGCGGGTAATTGTTGCAATTCAAGCTGCTCTTTATAACTCAATTTTTTCTTTTTATTATTGGCGGGTTTATCAGCGGGCTTGACGGCAACTTGCACAGGAGCCGATTTTTTAACTTGGGAAAGCTGCTGCGCTTTAGCTTGCGAGTAAGCCAACCAGTCGGAATAGCCTCCGACATAATCATTAATCACGCCCTCCCCTTCAAACACTAAAACGCTGGTGACAACATTATCCAAAAACGCGCGGTCATGGCTTACGACCAGCAGGGTACCTTCATAATCAACCAGTTTTTCTTCCAATAATTCCAAGGTTTCTAAATCCAAATCATTGGTGGGTTCGTCCATAATGATGAGGTTAGCGGGCTTGGTAAATAACCGCGCCAGTAATAAGCGATTGCGTTCACCACCGGATAAG
>JABFRM010000283.1 GCA_013141155.1 Methylococcaceae bacterium
AATAAAACCACCCCCCATTAGTCCAAATATAAGTGATATCGCCGACCTAAACAGTATTGGGCTTGCCGACTTTAAATTTCCTATTCAACAAGTTAGGCGAGATTTGCTCATTGTGTTTTGAATTCGTAGTGGCCTTGACAATTTGCGTGTTTTGCACCATAAACCCAATTTTTCCATCGACTTACCAATACGGCACTTGCTGACTTTTTCACCCCAATCGGATATCTTCTTTGCCACGGGCAGATTGGGGGTTATTTGTCCACGCGTAATATCCACTTCGCGTCACGCCCAGCATCTCGCACATCGCATTAACATGGAAGGCGTGCTGGTTTTGCTGGGTTTTGATCCAGGCATACTTCACAGCGTTTGGGCAGCGAAGTACGCCGCCGCTTTTTCTAGTGCCCCGTGTGGGTATTAGGATTTCTCGATGCTCCTCCGCCAATGCCAGCTTCTTTTTCAGCTCAATGACTTCACTGCGTAATCGTTTTAGTTCGTCATCCACCTTGATGCTTTTACGGTCTTTTTCATCGCCTGGCTTGAGTTGATCAATCCATTTGTATAGCGTGCTTTCTCCAATGCCTAGGCTTTTTGATGCTTCTGGAGCTGATTGCTTGCCTTCAGCCACCACAACACTGCGGCGGCTTTGAACTCTCCGGTATAACAATTCTGGTTTTGTTTGTCATCAGATACACCTTTTTCTCTGTAGAATACTTCAATTGTGTGTCCTGATTAGTGTATATCGATCAGTTCTTTGATATGTGCTGTAGCGCACAGACAAAATTTAAGCTAGCCATTAAGCTCACTACGAGCTATTTTTTCACTGAAGGAGATTTTTTATGATGAATATCGCCATCGAACCCTTATTGGCACTGGTCTTGGGCATTTTAATTTTGATAATGCCGAGGTTTTTAAATTATTTCGTCGCCGTGTATTTGATCGTGCGGGGTATTTTGGGGTTGATGCACCATCCGTTGATGTAAACCGGATAGTTATAAACACCAAAGCCTGACCATTTTAGGACGGCTTTCAATTTATCGTTTGTTATAACTGGAGAATTCCCATGTCACTTGGCACAATCTTATTGGTCATTATTATCCTGATGCTGCTTGGCGTCATTCCGGCTTGGCCGCATAGCCGCAGTTGGGGTTATGGTCCTAGCGGCGGTCTTGGGCTGGTGTTGATCATCTTGCTGGTCTTGATTTTGTTGGGTAAAGTCTAGGCAGATAGTCATACCGATTTATTTGTAACTTGTGTGTGGCTATGGTCGCTGAATAGGCAGACGTTAGGCTGCACACAAAACACCCCCTTAGGTTTTAATGGATGCTACGGCTAAAAGCCAAAGCGCATTCACCCTGAAAAACGACAATTCATTCAATTCTTTGAAAAAAGTCCGCGCGTATAGTGTGGCTAAAGCGGCACCAGCCACCTGCTTTATTTTTAGGCAGACACGGAGAATAAAATCATGGCGAAACAAACAGAAAAACGACGAAATACGCGGGTAGCCCATCCAGGTGGCGATGAAAACCCTATCCGCTTTGAGTTGTTTAGCACGGAACGCTTGGAACAACATGCGGTAAGCTTGGCGCAAGCGCAAAAAGCCAGCCAGTGTAAGACCGGACAACAACTGCTGCCACGCGTACGCGAGAACGCCCGTATTTTACTGACCGCCTACCAAGCCATTGCCGAAGCCGTGCGGGAACAGCACGCCATCACGCCAGCGGCAGAGTGGCTTTTGGATAATTTTCATGTACTGGATGAACAGGTCAACGATATTTATGAGGACTTGCCCGAAAGCTATTACCGCGAACTCCCCAAATTAACTGAAGGCGTACTGGCAGGCTTTCCGCGCGTCTACGGCATCGCTTGGGCGTTAGTGGCGCATACCGACAGCCGTTTTGACCCCAATTTGCTCAGCGTATTCGTCCGCGCCTATCAAAACGTTGAACCGTTGACCTTAGGTGAACTCTGGGCAATACCGATTACCCTGCGCGTGTTATTGATTGAAAATCTCCGCCGCTTGGCGGTGATCGGTATGCGTAGGCAAACCGGTCGGGAACTGGCGGACGCATTCATTGATCAGGTCGAAAGCAGCAAAGATGAAAATGATCAATTAACATTTCCCCTGCCCACAGCCAAACTTCCTGCCGCCGCGCTGTGCCAAGGCTACGTGGTGCAGATTTTGCAGCGCCTACACGATCCACACCCCAATACCGTCATCTCCTTAGATTTCCTCAACGGCTGGCTCAATCAGCAAGGCATCAGCCTAGATGAAGTGGTGCAGCGGGAACATGCCGAACAAATCGCCAATCACTTGACGGTACGCAATATCATCACCAGTATGCGGGCTATTTCCGCGTTTGATTGGCCCAAGTTTGTTGAAGACGTGAGCTTGGTGGATCAGTGCTTGCGTGTCCACGAGGGCTACGCAGCGATGGATTTCCTGACCCGCGACCGCTACCGCCACGCGATTGAAGATCTTGCCAAACGTTCGCCTTATTCAGAAGTGGCTATCGCCCAACAAGCCATCGACAAAGCCCGCGTGTGCGCGGAACAAGCCCATACCGATGAACGATCCCGTGATCCGGGTTATTATTTAATTGGGGCGGGGCGCTATGCGTTTGAACGAGAAGTGCATTTTAAGCCGTCATTAAAACAAAAATACTTGCGACTCTACGTCGCCCACGCAGGGCTGGCGTATATGGGCAGCTTCGTGCTATTGACGGGGATTTTATTGGCACTGCCTTTGGCTGCATGCCTTGCTGCGGGGCTTAACGGTTGGCAATTGTTGCTGTTGGCGTTGCTGGCCGTTTTTCCGGCAGCGGATATTGCCATCGGCTTGGTGAACCGCTTCATTATCGCAGGCTTGCCACCCAAACATTTACCTCGGCTAGAGTTGGCGGCAGGTGTGCCGGAAGACTTCAGCACTTTTGTCGTGGTTCCCACCTTATTTGTCAACGTAGCAGGGGTTAAAACGCAAGTTGCGCAAATGGAGATCCGTTACCTTTCCAATCCTAGCGACAATGTGCGTTTCGCCTTGCTGTCGGATTGGACTGACAGCGACCAGGAAAATATGCCGGATGATGACCGGCTATTGCGCGCCGCAACCCAAGCAGTAGCGGCGCTAAACACCCAGTACAACACGCAACGCTTTTTTGTGTTCCACCGCAAACGTTTGTGGAATGCCAGCGAAGGCAAATGGATGGGTTGGGAGCGCAAACGCGGCAAGCTGCAAGAATTTAACCGGCTATTGCGCGGCGCGCTTGACACCTCTTTTCTGCCGATTGACGGCAAACCTGCCGCAGCACCTGCGGGGGTCTGTTATGTCATCACCCTAGATGCCGACACCAAATTACCGATGGGTGTGGTGACAGAACTGGTGGGCGTAGCCGCGCATCCGTTGAACCGTCCGGTATTTGACCCTAACACCCAACGTATCGTCGAGGGTTACGGCCTGCTCCAGCCGCGCGTGACCCCTACCCTCCCGCATCGGCTGGAACATTCCTTGTTTCACCAGATTTTTGCCGGTGCTTCCGGCACGGATGCTTATTCCAGCTCAGTGTCCGAACTGTATCAAGATTTATTTGCGCTGGGTACTTACAGCGGCAAGGGTTTGTATCACGTAGACAGTTTTGAGGCGGCACTGGCAGGACGCGTACCGGACAACACCCAGCTCAGCCATGACTTGTTTGAAAGCGTCTATGTGCGCTGTGCGTTAGTCAGTGACATTGAGTTTTTTGAAGAGTTCCCCTCGCACACCGAAGTTGCCGCATCACGCGAACACCGTTGGGTACGCGGCGATTGGCAGTTATTGCCGTGGATTTTCGGGGCGCGTGGCAAAGACATGCCGCTGATTGGACGTTGCAAGATGCTTGACAATTTGCGCCGCTCTTTATCTGCACCAGCCGCTTTCTTAGTTCTGGTGGCAAGCTGGGCAATCCCAAATGCGCCACAGGCGATGTTGATTGGACTGGTGCTGGCGGCATTAGCTTTACCTGCCATGTTGGCACTCATCAGTGGCTTTACTGCACCTCGGCGCGGTACATCCTTACTGACGCATGTGCGTACCGTGGCAAAAAATGCGCTTTGGGCGCTCGGCAACAGCTTAGTGGCACTGACCTTACTGGCACAACACACTTGGTTGATGCTGGACGCGATTAGCGTCACTTTAATACGCTTGTTTATCACTCGCCGCCAATTGCTCAAATGGGTCACCGCGCTGCAAGCCAAAACCACCACGGGTCACGCCCTCAAAAACTTGTTCAAATCTTTGCGTCGTTCCTCTTCTGTGGTCATCGCTGCTGGCGCGGTCGTGTTATTGTTCAATCCCAGCAGCATCAGCGTTGCTGCGCCATTTTTATTGTTATGGTGGCTAGAGCCGCTGGTATCACGGGCTTTAAGCTTGCCGCCACGGTTAGACCATGACGAAGCGTTACTGCCGGAAGACAGCGCGCAACTGCGCTTGATTGGCAGGCGCATCTGGACTTTTTTTACCACCTTCGTCACCGCCGAAGAACATTACTTGCCGCCGGATAATTTTCAGGAAGACCCACACCCCGTTATTGCCCACCGTTCCTCGCCCACCAATTTCGGGCTGTATTTGTTATCGGTAGTCTCCGCACGGGATTTCGGCTGGATCGGATTATTGGACACCATTGACCGATTGGAAGCGACGCTCAACACGCTCATTGGCCTACCGCGCCTGCATGGGCATTTTTACAATTGGTACGATACCCGCGATTTGCATCTGTTAGAGCCTCGCTACATCTCGACCGTGGACAGTGGCAATCTGGCGGGGCATTTGCTTACACTGGCGCAGACTTGCCAAGAAATGTTACAGCAACCGCTAATGCTTTCCAATGCACTGCTCGGGCTTGCCGATACCCAGCAATTGTTGATAGCTGAACTTGTTGATGGGGCTGAAGCGCATATTACTAACGTTACCCACCAAGCATTGCAACAACAAAGTGCCATCATCGGAAAACTGCTGGTAAGCCACCCAGCCACTCTGGCGGAATGGCGGCATCTGTGGCAACAACTGACCCATTCCGCCGACGCCGTGTTGGAACTGGCACACGCCTACGCCACTGAACAAGATGATATGGAGGAAAATCAAGTGCTGGCGTGGGCGACCTTGCTGCATGATGACATCCACTCGCACGCACGCGATATTGATACCCTAATCCCTTGGATTCATTTTGCGGATCGCCTCAACCCCAACGCAGAATCGGCAACATCGACATTGCAACCGATGATCGTGTTGCAAAAACCGCTGCTATTGAATATACATCTGAATGACCTCGCCGACAGCTATGCGCCTTACTGGGTTGATCACGACGCAACATCTATCAACGCTTTTTCATCTGCTGAACGATTAACCTTGCGGCAAGCGGGAGAACAAGCTACGGCACTCACCGCTCGCCTAGAAAAGTTGACCACCCAATTCAACCGCTTATTCCACGAAATGGATTTCGGCTTTTTGTACAGTCCTGAGTCGCATCTGTTTTCAATCGGCTACCGCATCAACGAAGGTACGCTTGACCCCAGCAATTATGACCTGCTGGCTTCCGAGGCACGGCTATCCAGTTTGGTGGCGATTGCCAAACGGGATATTCCCAGCGCCCACTGGTTTCATTTAGGCCGGCGCGTGATCCGTGCTGCACAGGGTACGGTGTTGTTATCGTGGTCTGGGTCGATGTTTGAATACCTGATGCCGTCTCTGGTGACCTTCACCCCGCGTTATAGCCTACTTGACCAAACTTGCCGTTTGGTGGTGAAACGCCAGATTGAGTATGGCAAAGAACGCGGTGTGCCGTGGGGTGTTTCGGAATCGGCCTTTAATGGTCGTGACTTATTCTTCACTTATCAATATGCTGCGTTTGGCGTACCTGGACTGGGCATGAAACGCGGGCTGGGCGAAGAGCTGGTGATTTCTCCCTATTCCACCGCTTTAGGCGCGATGTACCTCCCCCATGCCGCCGTGGAAAACTTCGCCCGTTTGGAGAAAGAAGGCGCGTTGGGTCGCTATGGCTTTTATGAGGCGTTGGACTTCAACCCGATCCGGCTGGCAGAAAACCAACGCGTCGCGATTGTGCGTTGTTATATGGCGCATCATCAAGGCATGTCCTTGGTGGCAATTGCCAATGTCGTGCATGACGGGGCGATGCGCCACCGTTTCCATCGCGCACCGTTGATCCAGTCTGCCGATTTATTGTTGCAAGAACGCATCCCCAGCGGCGCGGACAGTAGCACGATACCGTTATTAGAAGCCGTTTCTGATGTCAAGGAAGCCGTGCAACCACCCGTCCGGCGCTTACCTTCGCCGCTGGCTAGCGTGCCTGCCGCACATTTGTTGTCGAATGGTCGTTATGCGGTGATGATCACTGCCGCTGGCTCTGGCTACAGCGCGTGGCGGAATTTGGCGGTGACGCGTTGGCGGGAAGATGTGACCCGCGATGCTTGGGGCAGTTATTTGTATCTGCGCGATGTGGGCAGCAGGCAATTGTGGTCAGCGGGCTATCAGCCGACCACCACCACGCCAGACCATTATGAAGTGGTGTTTGCCGAAGACCGCGCGCGCATTATCCGCACCGATGGTCTTATCACCAGCACCTTGGAGATGGTTATTTCGCCCGAGGACGATGCCGAAATCCGACGCTTGAGTTTGACCAACAATGGCTTAGAAACCAAAACCATCGAAGTGACCTCATACACCGAAGTGGTGTTAGCCGCTATGGCTGCCGATATCGCCCATCCGGCTTTTTCTAACCTGTTTGTCGACACCGACTATCTACCGCAAACACACATCTTGATCGCCTATCGGCGACCACGGTCTGAAAACGATCCAAAAATATGGGCAGCGCATGTGCTGGCAGGCGCGAAAACCAGTGAGGGTCTGCAATATGAAACAGACCGCGCGCGTTTTGTCGGACGTGGACAAACGCTG
>JABFRM010000053.1 GCA_013141155.1 Methylococcaceae bacterium
TTGCAACAGCACGCGCAATCAGTGTGTGCGGTGATTATCGAACCGCTGGTGCAATGTGCCGGTAACATGCGCATGTATGATCCGGTGTATTTGACCTTATTGCGAGCGGCTTGCGACAAATATCAAGTCCATTTGATTGCCGATGAAATTGCAGTGGGCTTTGGGCGCACCGGTACGTTGTTTGCCTGTGAACAAGCTGCAATTAGCCCCGATTTTATGTGTTTGTCTAAAGGTTTAACCGGCGGTTATTTGCCGTTGTCGGCGGTGTTGACTACCGATAAGGTCTATCAGGCTTTTTATGATGATTATCAGCACTTAACGGCATTTTTGCATTCGCACAGTTATACGGGGAATGCGTTGGCATGTCGCGCGGCATTGGCAACGCTGAACATTTTTCAGCACCAGCCCATCATTGCGCAAAATAAATATTTGGCGACAATCATGGCGCAAGCGGTGGAAAAATTTACCGCACATCCGCATGTTGCAGAGGTACGGCAAACGGGCATGATCGTGGCGATTGAGCTGGTTAAAAACAAGGCCACTCGCGAGCCTTATCCTTGGCAGGAACGGCGAGGGCTTAAAGTCTATCGCTATGCGCTGTCGAAAGGGGTATTATTGCGCCCTTTGGGTAATGTGCTTTATTTTATGCCACCCTATATTATTACCGCAGCGGAAATACAACTAATGGTCGATGTGGCATGGCAAGGCTTACAGCATGCGGTGCGGGATTAATATGCGCGTATCCAGATTATATACACCGGTCTTGTTGGCAACGGGTCAACGCGTCGAGTTAGATGAAGAAAACGCCCATTATGTGCGCACGGTTTTGCGCCTGAAAAATGCTGATGCCTTAATCTTATTTAATGGCGCAGGCGGCGAATATCAAGCTCAGGTTGCCGAAGTGACCCGCAAAGCCGTGTGGATTGAAATTGGGCAGTGGCAAGATCGCAGTGTGGAATCGCCTCTAAAAGTAACATTAGGCTTAGGTATTGCACGCGGGGATCGTATGGATTTGTCGGTACAAAAAGCCGTGGAACTAGGCGTACATGCCATTACGCCGTTATTAACTGAGCGTTGCGTGGTGCAATTCAAAGGCGAAAAAAGGCCACAACGCTGGTTGCATTGGCAAAAAATTGTGCAACATGCTGCTGAACAAAGCGGCAGGACTTATTTGCCCCATTTGGCGGATATTGAATTCTTGCAAGATTGGGTAGCGCAACAGCAAGGCTTAAAGGTTTTTTTAGATCCCTATGCAGAGACCTCGCTCAGCGCGTTAAAACCCGAACACCTACAGGTTACCTTGCTAACGGGGCCAGAGGGCGGGTTTGCAACGGCGGAACGGGAACTGGCTAAGGCGGCGGGGTTTATCCCCGTGCGGTTAGGGCAACGTATTTTAAGAACCGAAACCGCCTCTTTAGCGGCATTAGCTGCGGTGCAAATGTTGTGGGGAGATTTTGCACAATGAGGCGTTATTTTTATGCGTTAGTCCCCTTATTAGTGCTATTAGGTGCGACGTTTCTAGCCTGTATCGCCAGTTATTTTATTGTGCAGCATTTCGGGGATGATTACCCGTTCCGCAAGATCATTAAAAAATCGACGCTGTTTTTTTTGGCGTTAAGTATTTTTCCAATAATGGCCGTGTTGAAGCTAAACAAAGCCGATTTGGGCTTTGCACCCAGACCGATATTTTTCAAACAACTGCTAACAGGCTTTGGTCTGGGATTTTTGACTTTAATCCCCGTGATTATTCTGTTGACGGCATTGGGCATCAATATCATTGATGAATCGCAACCTTGGACGGGTTTTTGGATAGGCAAGAAATTGCTGATCGAATTGTTCCTGGCATTATTAATCGGCTTTTTTGAAGAATCGCTGTTTCGCGGCTTGTTTTTAAGAGGACTGGCTAAGCATTTACCGCTGGCTGCCGCGATTTTACTCAGCGCCTTATATTATGCCAGCCTACATTTTTTGGACAGCAAAACCCTGATTCCCACGCAAGAGTTGACGGTGTTTAGCGGCTTCAAATTATTGGGGGAGGCGGTGGTGAATATTTTCAACCCCGATATATTGCCCGCGTTTTTTGCCATTTTGATGGTGGGTATTTGTTTAGGGTTACTGCGAACCCAGGTCAAACAAAGCTTGGGTTATTGCATTGGGTGCCACGCAAGCTGGGTGTGGCAGATAAAATTAAATAAAAGTTTTTTTAATACTGATTTCAGTAACCCTTATGCTTACCTGGTTAGCGCTTATGACGGCGTGGTCGGTCCGCTAGTGGCGGGTTGGCTGCTGTTGGTCGTGGTGCTGTATAGTGTTTATCGGCGGTTAGGCGGCGGTAATTGTGGTTGATGAAATATAGGCGGCGACCCCGCGGTTAGTTTTTATTCTGCAAGGCTTTTCATGGCCGTTATACGCCAATGCAATTGAATGTGTAACAGTTGAGGCTCTATGTTCACATGCCCCTAAGTAAAAAAATTGAGATCCCTACGAAACGGGTTGGGTTCTAGCACGTAGTATGCGCAGATACAGTATTGATGGAAGCTTACCTTGCGAAGTATGGGGTATTATGGTGAATCCTTATAATCTATAGTGCCGTGTAGATTAAGTGAAAAAACAGGGCTTAGAATTAACCTAGTTGCGTGACTTAATGGATTAAAAGCAGTTATACTACCCCTATAAGCTGGCGAGAACCATGATGCTATATTGGGGCTTAAAAAACTTGCCTGAGTGGTTGTTAGTTTTATATTGAACAATAATAATACGGAGAACTAGGATGTCAAAAAGTCAAAATTTACAGGACACTTTTCTGAATGCACTGAGAAAAGACCATACGCCAGTGTCGATTTTTTTAGTCAATGGTATCAAATTACAAGGTCGCATTGATTCTTTTGATCAATATGTGGTCATGTTGAAAAATACCATTAGCCAAATGGTTTATAAACACGCCATTTCTACCATTGTGCCGGGCAGGGTTGTGCGCATGAGTCAGGATAATGACGCTGTGGAAGTCGTTGACGAATCATCAACTTAGATAGCCACTTTAATAATGGCTGTTGATTTGTTTGAGCGTCCAGCGGGTTCGGGTGAGCGCGCGATTCTAGTGCATATGACGCTAAAGTCTATGCGGGTGATCCAAGAAGACCTTGCTGAGTTAAAAGAGTTAGCAAAGTCTGCGGGAGCAGAGCCGGTTTTCGTTTTGACTGCCAGTCGTCCCAAACCAGATGCAAAATATTTTATCGGTTCCGGTAAAGTTGAAGAGCTGCGTACGCTCATTCTGGAGCATGAAGCGGACATCGTTTTATTCAATCATTCACTGACCCCCAGCCAAGAACGTAATCTCGAAAAAGCCTTGAGTGTGCGGGTGGTTGATCGCAATGGCCTGATTTTGGACATCTTTGCACAACGTGCGCAAAGTTTTGAAGGGAAGTTGCAGGTAGAACTGGCGCAATTACAACATTTATCCACGCGGCTAGTCAGAGGTTGGACGCATTTGGAACGCCAAAAAGGCGGTATCGGTTTACGCGGGCCAGGGGAAACGCAGTTGGAAACTGATCGTCGCTTATTAGCCGTGCGTATCCAACAAATTCAGCGCAAACTCGAAAAAGTGGAGTCGCAAAGACATCAAGGGCGTAGTAAACGCAAAAAAGCAGAAATAGCGTCCGTCTCGCTGGTCGGTTATACCAATGCCGGCAAATCAACTTTGTTTAATACTTTAACGGGTGCTGATATTTACGTTGCCGATCAACTGTTTGCGACTTTAGACCCGACCTTGCGCCAATGTAGCCTGCCTGACGGACCAGAACTGGTGTTGGCAGACACGGTAGGTTTTATCAGGCATTTACCTCATGAATTGGTTGCGGCGTTTAAGTCAACTCTGCAAGAAGCGAGTGAGGCGGACTTATTGCTGCATGTGATTGATGCTAATGCCGAAGACCGTGACGACACGATTTTCCAAGTCAATCACATTCTGCAAGATATTGGTGCGGATAAAGTCCCTCAATTGCAGGTATTTAACAAAATTGATTTATTAGCTGATATGCAGCCACGACTAGACCGCAATGAATTCGGCGTGCCGGTGCGGGTATGGATCTCAGCACAATCGGGCGCTGGGGTAGAGTTGCTGCAAAGCGCGTTGGCGGAACTGTTCATTGATAGTAAGGTTAAATTGGCGTTTTTCTTGTCTGCTGAGCAGGCTGCTATTCGCGCTAAATTATTTGATGTCGCTTATATTCTTGAAGAGCATTTTGAGGATGCTGGGGGGTGGAATATGCGGGTCGAAATGGATAGAAAATATTTAGGGCTGTTAAAAACAGTAGCAGTGTCTGAAATTGAGTAAGCGATTTAAGGCAGGATAATTTTCCGGTAAACTACCGATTTGAGTTATTTGCGATAGAATACACGGTATGCAGAGTTTTAATGCGACTTGAATTTGGGCTTATTGAGCCTACAAGGCGCGTTTTATTGGTGGCATTTGAAAAAAATTGATTGATATGAAGTTATCCACGATGGAGTATAAATATGTCTTGGAATGAACCGGGCGGCGATAAGAAAGATCCTTGGAGTGGGCGTGATGATCAAAAAAGCCCACCTGATTTGGATGAAGTTATCCGATCTTTGCAAGATAAGTTAGGGCGTATTTTTGGTGGTGGCAGTGGTGGTGAGCCGTCTCCTGTGGCGCCGCTCAAAAGTTTGGGCTATTTAGCCGCAGGGGCTGCTGTATTGTGGGGATTGAGTGGCTTTTATACTGTCGATGAAGGTAATCGTGGAGTCGAAAGTCGTTTTGGACGCTACACGCTGACCACTGATCCGGGTTTGAATTGGCATTTGCCAAGTCCCATTGAAAATGTCGAAGTGGTGAATATTTCGCAACAACGTTTTTTAGAAATTGGTTATCGTTCAGCGGGTAATGCCCAAGCGACTGGATCTATTCCAAAAGAAGCGTTAATGTTGACGAAAGATGAAAATATTGTGGACGTGCGTCTAGCGGTGCAATATCAAGTTAAGGATGCTAAAGAATTTTTGTTTAATATTTACAATCCTGCCGGCACCCTTAGTCAAGTTACCGAAAGCGTTGAGCGTGGAGTGATTGGACACAGTACCATGGATTTTGTACTGACCGAAGGCCGTACGGAAGTGGTGGCGGATATTAAAAAAGAAATTCAAACGATTATGGATGCCTATCATTCAGGTATCCTGATTACCAGTGTAAACTTGCAGGATGCCCAACCACCGGAGCAAGTCCAGGGCGCTTTTGAAGACGCTATTAAAGCGCGCGAAGATAAGCAGCGCTTGATAAACGAGGCAGAAGGCTATTCCAACGATGTTATTCCTAAAGCACGGGGTGCAGCGGCACGGCAGGTACAAGAGGGCGAAGGCTATAAGTCGCGGGTTATTTCTGCGGCGGAAGGTGAGGTGAGTCGTTTTACGCAGCTATTAGGCCAGTATGTCAAAGCACCGGAGGTGACGCGTCAACGTTTGTATATTGATGCAATGGAGCAGGTGTTGGGTAAATCTAATACGGTTATGGTCGATGTTAAAGGTGGAAATAACGTCATGTATTTGCCTTTGGATAAGATGGCTCAGCAACAGCATGTTGTGGCACCCGTTGAGCCGATTTCACCAACGTCAATTGCAACCCATTCTAAATCAACAACGGTTGCCAGTGATGATGAGCGATCCGCTGCTCGTGGTCGTGATGATAGAGGACGTTAAGATGAGTCAAAATAAAATTTTAGTGACCCTTGGGGTTTTGGTAACGTTGTTGATGATGTGTGTTTTTACGGTGTCCCAAACCGAAAAAGCCATTAAATTTCAATTGGGTGAAATTGTAAAGTCGGATTACACGCCGGGCTTATATTTTAAGCTCCCGTTTATCAATAACGTCAAAAAATTTGACTCTAGAATCTTAACTATGGATTCTAAGCCGGAACGGTTTTTAACCGCTGAAAAGAAAAATGTGATTGTTGATTCGTTCGTTAAATGGCGCATTGGCGATGTTAATACGTTTTATACAGCGGTAGCGGGCGATCCAATGCAAGCGAATATTCGTTTGGATCAAGTGATTAAGGATGCGTTGCGCAGTGAATTCAGTAAGCGTGAAATTAAGCAATTGGTTTCAACAGATCGCGGTATGATTCGCGATGCCTTGGTTAAAAATACTGCATTAATTGCAAAGTCTTTAGGTGTTGAAATTATAGATGTGCAAGTCAAACGTATTGATTTGCCCAGTGAGGTCAGTGCTTCGGTATTCTCGCGAATGGAAGCTGAGCGGGAGCGGGTTGCGCGTGAATTTCGTTCACAGGGTTCGGAAGCGGCTGAACGCATTCGAGCCGATGCTGATAAGCAACGTGAAATCATTCTTGCCAATGCCTATCGTGATGCTGAAATCCTGAAAGGAGATGGCGATGCTAAATCGGCAGGTATTTATGCAGAAGCTTATGGTAAGGATGTGGAGTTTTTCAGTTTTTATCGTAGTTTAAATGCCTATAAACAAGCTTTCAAGCACCCAGGTGATATGATGGTACTTGACCCTGATTCTGATTTTTTCAAATATTTTAAGAAACAGAAATAATATTATTTTTTTTCGTACTAAGCTTAGCATCAGAAAATTGTAGAATATTTATCTATAAATCAGATTGAGTTTTTATATCAATAACAACACAAAACGCTCCGCCTGTGCGGGGCGTTTTGTTTGAGTGGACAACCAAAACATGTTACCAAAAGACCCCTGGCTTTTGCCGGATGGTATTGATGAAATTTTGCCTGAAGAGGCTCGGCAACTGGAAGATTTGCGCCGGCGCTTGCTGGATTTATTTATCAGTTGGGGTTATCAACAAGTTTTCACACCTTTCATTGACTATCTTAGTTCCTTAT
>JABFRM010000272.1 GCA_013141155.1 Methylococcaceae bacterium
AGGTGAGTGGCAAGCCAAAGAGGTTGCAGATATTGGTGATCCTAGCAAAATCCCTTTGCCAGTCGATATCTCCATCCAAAGCAATGACAAAATGCTGTGGGTAAATACTTTTATGGATGGCAAAACCCGTGCTTTTGACATTTCTGATCCATTCAAGCCTAAACAAGTTTTTGAACAAGTTATAGGCGCACAAGTGAATATGGTTTCTTCCAGTTGGGATGGCAAGCGGTTGTATTACACGTCATCGTTGCTCGCCAACTGGGATAAAAAAGCTAAGGCTAATGAACAGTTCTTTAAAGGTTATCAATGGGATGGTAAAAAATTGACCGAAAAATTCGCCATTGATTTCACCAAGGAAAAACTAGGCCGTGCGCATCAGATGCGTTTTGGGGCTTATTCGTTGTATCCTAAAAAATCTGAGGGTTTGGAAACGGAAACAGAAACAGCGCCAAAATCTTAAGTAGACACGCACTTTTAGTGCTTGGTCGTGATAACCGATTATAAATCATGAAAAAATACCTCGTGTTTATAATCGGTATCTTACTGGGTGCTTTCAGTTGAGGGATGGCGTATGTTGTTTCGGGTAAGTTTGAATTGTTTGATGCTAGCTACGAATGCCATCTCATAACACAAACCGTCATGTCGGCTGCTGCTTTTCTGGATGGATTCAAAAAAGGATTCAGTCAGGTCATTATTCTCTTTGTTGGTGAATATATAGGGCTGAACGCATACGCCTACGTTTTTGGTAGTTCTGAGTCCAGATCGTGGGCATGGCTCGGGTTAATTACCACGCTTGTTTTTGTATTATTCCCTGCATTAATGGGGTTACTTGGTGTTGCTGTCAGTTGGTTATTATCGAAATGTCGTCAAGGTAATGCCTAACTTGCAATCAATCATAAAGACTAGCGTACATTTTCATTAAGTATAGTGTTGCGCGTTTAATTTGAGGCTCATTGCTAGCTAATGGCAAAATATTGTTTGGCAAAAATAACTTTTGTAGCACTTTTTGTTGTAGGCCTGCTTCAATTTACAATATTCTCTCGCCCCAGTACCTTTGTTGATACACGCACAGCTTTAATTTGGCAGCGCTGTTCTGCGGGAATGCGCGACAATATGGGGGATTGTGCGGGTGTTGCAGGTTTGTATGATTGGCAACAAGCCCTGGGTTATTGTGCGCAACTCAAGGGACAGGGCTGGCATCTTCCTGATCGCAATGAATTGATCAGCTTAGTTGATTGGCAAAAACGCACCCCCGCGGTACCGGATGCTTTGCGTGCCAATACCAAAAATAATGTGTATTGGACGGCGACAAGTAGTGAAGAGGAGCCTAATAAAGCTTATTATGTTTCGATGTTTAGCGGCTTTAGCTACCCCAATAAAAAAATTATCCAAGGATTCGTGCGATGCGTACAATCGCTTCCGTGATAATAGCCGTCCTGCTGGTGCTATTGCTGCGTAGGGATATGCCGATTAATTCTGGCGTTGTCATAGGCAGCGCTCATCAGGTGTGGCAGCGGTGCGAAGCCGGTCTTAGTTATAACGGCATCACCTGTAAGGGAATGGCGCTGACCGTTTCTTGGCAACAAGCCTTAAGCTATTGTGCCGCTTTAGAGGATGGCACACGCACATGGCATTTGCCCAGTCGCGAGGCGTTAATGAGTTATTATCATGAGACGGGTCGTTCAGGGCTGCACTTTGTTAACCTTTATTGGATGTCAACGACCGATAGTCAGCGCCCTGAATTAGCCTGGTATTTAATTCCTGGTTTAGATTGGGTTTACACTAATTTTAAAGAGTTGGATGGTTTGGTTTTATGCGTCAGCGATACGCTGTAGTTGCGTTTTTTCTAAGTATTTTTGGTGCTTGGAATATCAGTAGGGCAGATTTGCCAATGGCGGGGGCATTGAAGTGTTTTAACATGACCCAGCCCATTGCTTGTGGTAATAAAGATTTTCCGCGTCAAGAGGGCGATTTTGCCCATCCGCTCAATATGAATCGTTTTAAAATATTACAGCAAAACGCAGTGGTGCTGGATCAGCAAACACAGTTGATCTGGATGCAATGTAGTTTAGGTGCTGAATACCATGCCCCTCATTGCAGCGAGGCACAGCCAATGACATGGGGTGCTGCACAGCAAGCCTGCGTTGCGTTGCAATTGGATCATCGTCATTGGCGCCTGCCAACGGTGATGGAGTTAAACGCTTTACTTATGGTGCATCAATCAGGCATTAAGATAGCACAAGCAATCTTTCCAGATACCTATGCTGCTTCTTATTGGGCGGCAAATGATGGTTTAACTGCGCAAGTACAAGTAATATCCACTGCAAGCGCAGAGGCGTGGCATGTTAATTTTGCCAATGCTGCGATTTTTGATGCTAAAAAAAACACGGCTTTTTATGTTCGCTGCGTTAGCGACCATTAAACCTCTGCATTTTCAATTTTAAAAATGGCTGCTCAATCAAGTGGTAACCGATGAACGCAATACTCAAACTAACGCATAATAACAGTGTAAAGTTAACCGCTGAAACAGGCGATAAAAGCTGTCGATGTTCAGCAAAAAAACCGATTACCAAGAAATGGTACAGGTAGAATGAGTAGCTTACCTCGCCGATTTTTTCTAAAGGTTTCGTCAAGCATACAGGAAAAGCAGTAGGCTGATGAAGATACAGCACTATAAACAGTACGCATAAAACGCTGTTGACGCATAACCCTATAATGCCAAGTAGTGAATAAGCCAGCGGTACTTGCCAAGTTGCAGCGTGTAGCGCGGTTAAAAGTGCCACATAGACTAATAAAAACATCGGCAATGCGTAACGCTGGGCGGCATTTGGTTTAAAACAAAGACCTGCCAACATGCCCAATATAAATTCAAAAAAACGTAACCCCAAAGAAGCATAAAAATTAGGCAGTATCGGCTGTGTTTGTATTGCCCAGAGTATAACCAGAGATAAACTCCCCCCCCCCAGTGCTGTTAATGCCTTTATTCCCCCATAACGCGCCATCAACCAAAGCAAAGGAAATGCGGCATAACAGTACAATTCTCTATTGATTGACCACAAATGCCTAATCGTTTGCGGATAAACCAGGGCATCATAATAAAAAATAAGTGTGAATAGTTGCTGTAATGGGTGATGTTGCGCATTTAAAAAAAGGATAAAAAACACTACCACTACCAAAAAACTTGGCAAAATACGCAACAGCCGTTTTATATAAAACGCCGCCACATTAAAATCCGCATTTGCACGGTAAACTCTTGAAAAGAGAAAGCCGCTTAAACCAAAAAACAGCGATACGCCTATATAACCATTGTAAATAATGATGTTGAGCGGATTTAGGGATGCCATAGGCGCAAAATAAGCATGGGCAATAAAATGCCCATAATGAAATATAAACACCCATAGCGCTGCAATAGCCCTGAGTTGATTGATTTTGGCAGAGAGTAGCGGATTCATTCGATATTTTACAAAGCAAGGTTACGTTCAAGCCGACCGGAGGGCGTTTTTGGGATGCTGTCTAGCAGCGTGTCGGTGTAAAAGAAAGGCGCTATGGTGTGACCTTGCAATTTATGTCGGTAGGCAGGTAAGGGTAGCCTGGAAGCTCGGTGGAGATCGGCTTTGCTCGTTTTTAGTGCTGCAACAATGCCCGATGTTCAATACCTGCGGCGACTAACCGTTGCAAATACCGCTCCCACAACGTTTCATATTCTGCACCCAATTTATATAAGAACGCCCAAGTATAAATACCACTGTTGTGGCCATCGCTAAACGTTGGGGTGATGCCGTAATTACCTACGGGCTTGATGTCGATAATAGTGACGTCTTCTTTGTGGATTTGTAACACTTCTTGACCTGGGCCATGTCCCACCGCCTCTGCGGACGGCGTGAAAATCCGTAAATACTCACAGGGCAGCGTAAATGACGTATCGTCATCAAAACTGATCTCGAGTACACGGGATACGGAATGGTATTTGATTTCAGTGGGTGTTGCGGTTATGGGGGTTACTTTTAATCGCATAGGTTTAGAGTATATAACGACTCAAATCTTCATCGTCCGCTAATTCATTTAAATTCGCATTGACATAAGTGGCATCAATACTGATTTGTTTATTCAGCAGGTCAGGTGCATTGTAAGAAATATCTTCTAATAATTTTTCTAAAATGGTATGCAGGCGCCTGGCACCGATATTTTCGGTCTTTTGATTGACCTGAAAGCCCAGCTCAGCAATGCGCTTGATGCCATCTTCAGTAAAATTAATCGTAACCCCTTCGGTCGCCAGCAATGCTTGATATTGCTCGGTTAAGGAAGCATCTGGCTCGGTTAAAATGCGAACAAAATCCTCTGCGGTCAGGGCATTTAATTCAACGCGAATAGGGAAGCGACCTTGTAACTCAGGGATTAAATCTGACGGCTTGGTTAAATGAAACGCACCGGAAGCAATAAATAAAATATGGTCGGTTTTGATCATGCCGTATTTAGTATTAACGGTGCTGCCTTCCACCAATGGCAATAAATCCCGCTGCACGCCTTCCCGTGAAACTTCCCCGCCGCCGCCATGATCAGAGCGTTTGCACACTTTGTCGATTTCATCCAAAAATACAATACCGTTTTGTTCAACTGCATCAATAGCGCGTTGCTTAATGTCGTCTTCGTTCACTAATTTAGCAGTTTCCTCTTCTTCCAATACTTTTAACGCGTCTTTTATTTTCATCTTGCGCGCTTTGGTGCGCTCGCTGTGTAAATTCTGGAACATCCCTTGCAATTGGCTGGTCATTTCTTCCATGCCGGGCGGCGCCATGATTTCTACCCCCATCGGGGAAACGTGAACGTCAATAGAAATTTCTTTGTCGTTCAAGTCGCCTTCGCGCAGTTTTTTACGCATTTTTTGACGGGTAGCGCTTTCTGATTCAGATAACATACCGCCATCAGCAGCGGGTAATAAAATGTCTAAAATACGTTCTTCAGCCGCATCAACGCCACGTAGTTGGACTTTTTGCATTTCTTCCATACGGATCATTTTAATGGCGGTGTCCATTAAATCACGGATGATAGAATCAACATCACGGCCTACATAACCCACTTCGGTAAATTTAGTGGCTTCTATTTTAATAAACGGTGCATTGGCGAGACGCGCCAAGCGACGGGCTATTTCCGTTTTGCCCACGCCAGTGGGGCCTATCATCAAGATGTTTTTAGGGGTAATTTCTTCGCGCATGTCGCCTTCGACCTGGCTGCGCCGCCAACGGTTACGCAACGCAATCGCGACAGAACGTTTGGCGTTAGCTTGACCGATAATGTGTTTGTCCAGTTCGTGGGTAATCTCTTTGGGGGTCATTTGCGTCATCTTATTTATCCCTGGGTTCTGCGTCGAGTTCTTCAATGCGGAGATTGTGATTGGTGTAAATACAAATATCGGCGGCAATGTTGAGTGATTTTTCAACAATCTCACGCGCACTGAGCTGAGTATTTTCTAATAAAGCGCGTGCTGCCGACTGGGCAAAAGCGCCACCTGATCCAATCGCAATTAAATCATGCTCCGGCTCGATGACATCGCCCGTGCCTGATATAACAAAAGTGACTTTAGCATCAGCGATGATTAACAACGCTTCCAATTTGCGTAAGGCCCGGTCTGTACGCCAATCTTTAGCCATCTCGACTGCTGCACGGGTTAAATTGCCGCGGTGCTTCTCCAATTTACCTTCAAAATGCTCAAATAAAGTAAACGCATCGGCGGTTGCGCCTGCAAACCCTGCAATAACTTGGTCATGGTAAAGCCTGCGCACTTTACGTGCATTGCCTTTCATTACGGTATTACCTAAGGTGACTTGCCCGTCACCGCCAATAACGACTTTATTGCCGCAGCGAACGGAAAGAATGGTTGTGCCTCTAAAACTCACGGTATTATCCTGGAAGGGTTGAAATATAGCGGGCTGATTTTACCTATTTTCAATAAAGTAAAGCTGAGTATTTAAGTTTATAACCTAAAAATCAAATATATTGAGAATAGGGGGGTGTTAGCTAAGGATATCGCAACTGCATAAGCGGTTTAAAAACTGATGCAGTTAGCAATTAAACATACAAAATACCCTGACTGAAGCGTATGCTTTGATCAGTTTATTTTTGAATGGCAGAGGCAAATAGCTTGCACGCTGTCAGAAAGCCGCATTGATGTTTAAAGTTTATATATAGTTGATCGTGTTGCTTTGTCGCGAGAATCCGAGGGTTTGCTGCCTTGCGAACTCCGTTCTTTAGAAAAATTGGCAATCATCGCTTCCCAGGTTGGATATTTAGCAAATTCAGCTACGCCCGCTTTTTTACGTTCCTCATAAATGGTTTTACCTATCGCAATAATTTGATCGGGATTTTTACCGTCCACTTCTTTTAAAAATGCGTCGCCGTCTTTGAATGAGTCGCGTATGGCAAAGAAAGATACTTCAAACTCTAAGCGTTTGTCGGCAGGTAAGCGTTCCTTAATGTAGCGAGCGGATTTAGAAACGGAACTTTGACTGCGACCCGCTATTTCATTGCCTTTGTTGCAAGCGGTTAACAGCGTTATACAGCCGATTATCACTATAAGCTTGGATAAGATTTTCATAAAGTGGCCTCATAATTTAAACTAGGTGTTATTATTCTTTTTTCAATGACTGGGTCATTCTTCATTAAAGTGACTATAAGTCAAATTATATGTTGATACCCTGTTACTGATTTATTTATCGTACACTAAATAAACAACGTAAGATACTCGGTTATTATAAACCCAAGCCCACTGCTTATGCTTGAATTTATCCAATCCTTATTACAGTCTTATCAGCG
>JABFRM010000025.1 GCA_013141155.1 Methylococcaceae bacterium
GTTTTACCCAGCGGTTGTTTTTGTCCATACTTCGCTCAAAATGACTCTCAAATCCTTCAAGCGTCAGTTGGTTTTGGTCGTGAATTCTGATCATAAGTGCACGGGTTTTGAAGGCTTAGGGGCTTTTTCTATGCACTTATTTTAACATTTATTGCTGATTTTGTATTGGTTTCAGTTAGTTGGGGTTTTTGAGTGGACTCTAATTAAGGCATCACTGCTTGCGCTGGTATTGGGTGCCAACGCGGTTAATGCTGCCGTGGTTAATCCAGTTAGTCACAGTTTCGATCAACCGACTTCTTGCGGTGCTTGGTGTTATTACGATACCTCACCAACCCCAACGAAACTGACTGATGGTGTGTTAGGTTATGCTGGCTGGGCAGCTAACTCTAGGGTAACTTGGGATGGATGGCTCTATACCAACGTTAATATTGATTTCAATTTTGCTGCTAAAGTTAAGATTGATAGTATCAATGTTGGCTCAATCTAGGATAATGTCGCTTTAGCTTACCTTAATATTTTCGCCAGTGATGATGGCAGCTCCTGGACTCTTGTAAATTCATTAAGTGTGCCGGCCCAGTTCAGCTAATGGTGTGAATCCATATTCTACAGCGCCACACGGGTTTTTAACCCTCAATGACTTAGGTATCAATAGTAACTTTGTACGCGTACAAGCTGTTGCCAATGGCCCATGGACATTTATTGATAAGGTGCAATTTGGCGCATCGCCGGTGCCAGTTCCTGTGGCGGCATGGTTGTTTGGCTATGCCTTGCTAGGGTTGGTTGGTTTTTTAGACGTAAGTGAAAATGTAAGGTTATAAAATAGTTCTTAGTAGTTATAAATTACATTTTACTGTATATTTGCCGCACGTCTAAGTAAATTCCCTCGCGAATTACTAAGTTCTTAAAAATTGACCCAAGCTATCAAACTTGGGTTTTTTTTTATCTGTAAAGTGTGAATAATATTATTTTTTGGTTAAAACGAGTGGATTATTTCAAGGTAAAAAAATAATGGTTTTAGGACGTATAGCAATTTTTACGGATGATCCGGGGTGGCATGGCAAACAGTTAAAATTTGCATTTGATTTGCGTGGTTATAGTGCAGAGTACGTATCGTTGACGGCGTGTAAATTGGTTATTGATGGATATTCATTACCCATCGTAATTCCAGGATTTGAACAGCAATTGCCTGCGGCTGTTTTTGTAAGGGGCGTTCCCGGTGGTACGCTTGAAGAAGTCGTTTTTTATTTGGATATCCTCCATGCGTTAAAAATTATGGGCGTGCCTGTATATAATGATGCCTATGCGATTGAAAAAAGTGTTGATAAGGGAATGACCAGTTTTTTATTGCAACACGCCGGTTTACCAACACCAGTAACGTGGGAAGTTCGAGATCGTAATGAGGCGCTGGCAATCGTTGCGGAAGAATTAGCTTTGGGTCGTATGGTTATGAGTAAGCCTTTATTTGGCTCGCAGGGTGAGGGTATTCGGCGTATCGAAAAAATGACTGATATATTGTGGTTAACCAGTTCTCGGGGTATATATTATTTGCAGCGCTTTGTAGCGTGTGCTGGAGTTGGTTTTTCAGATGTGCGGGTGTTTGTGATTAATGGCCAAGCGGTGGCTGCCATGCGTAGGCGGGGGCTGTCTTGGTTAAATAATGTTTCTCGTGGTGCATTTTGCGAAGCTATCGCTGTAGATATTGATATGGCTGCGTTAGCCATAAAAGCAACTCTCGCTTTAAAAATGGATTATGCAGGCGTTGATATCCTTCAGGATCAACTGGGCAATTATACGATTATTGAAGTCAATAGCATTCCTGCATGGAAAGGTTTGCAAAGTGTTTGCGAGGTTAATGTTGCTCAGTTAATGGTGGATGATTTACTAACCCGGTATTTAGGTTCACCCAATGTAGAAAAAATGAAGCAAAGCGCATGATTTCACAGCAACTATTGAGCCATTTTTATAAAGAGGCTTGCGAGTTTGAGTTACAAGCCTTTAAACCGGGTAATGTGAGTGTCTACGCAGATGGTCATGATATGTGCGTAACGGATTTTAGACTGAGCGCACAAGCCAGTGTTGATGGCTTATGTAATCCTAATTATAGTCTGGGTGAAAAAATATATTACGCAGTAGAGGCTACGCGTGCAGTAGTTGGCTGTAACACTAATTTGGGTATTATTTTATTATGCGCCCCGCTTTTACAAGCAGCGGCTAATTGCAATCAGTCCGTTAACTTTAAACAAACTTTGGCTAATGTGCTTGATGCCACCACGGTAACAGATACTGATTGGGTTTTTAAGGCGATAAAGCTTGCTTCACCGGGTGGTTTGGGAAGTTCTGCGGAACAGGATGTTAATGAAAAACCTACCCTTAATTTACGTGAAACCATGCAAATAGCGAGTCACAAGGATCGCGTTGCTTTGCAGTATATTACAAACTTTAAAGATGTTTTTGATTTTGGTGTTTTAAGGTATAATTACGGATTCAATCGATGGAGAAAAAAGGATTGGGCAGCGGTCTTGGTTTACACTGGCTTGCTAAGTCAATTTCCGGACAGCCACATTGAGCGAAAATACGGTGGTCGGTATTCTGAATTAGTCACCACCAAGATGCTGTTATTAGATGCTGCACTCAGCGATTCTTCTAATCCTGAACTACTCACAACGATGTTTACAGAGGTTGATCGAGAGTTTAAGCTTAAAGGAATTAATCCGGGTACTACGGCTGATTTGACAGTTGCAACACTCTTGGCGGTTTCACTAATAGATTTTCTAAGTGCAATCTAATGTGGCAGTTGCTTAGAGTAACTTCTAGTTAAAAAGCACGACAGCATCGAAGTTTGTTTCATTTTTATTTAACTAAAAATTCCAAAGGGGATAAAAAGCATGGCTAAAATTAATAACTTGCGCGTAGGTGAATCTTTAAATGGTGATGGTAACGAAGTTGCACACATTGATTTATTGATTGGGCCTCGTGGTTCTGCTGCTGAAACAGCTTTTGCTAATTGCTTAACTAACAACAAAGATGGTTTTTCTAGTTTATTAGCAGTTGTTGCACCTAACCTGATGGTTAAGCCTGCAACTGTTATGTTTAACAAAGTAACCATTAAAGGTTCTAAACAAGCTGTGCAAATGTTTGGTCCAGCGCAACGCGGCGTTGCAATGGCGGTTGCTGATTGTGTTGAAGACGGTACAATTCCAGCGGATGAAGCAGATAATATTTTCATCTCAGTGGGTGTTTTCATTCACTGGTTGGCTGAAGATGACACTGCAATTGAAAAAAACAACTATGATGCAACTAAAGCCTCTATTAAACGTGCGGTTGCAGGTTCGCCTACTGCTGCTGAAGTTGTTGCTCAAAAATCTACCGCTAAACACCCGTTCGCCGCTAACAAAGTATAAATTATTCGTTAGTTGCTGACTAAAAATACCTCGACTGGTTCGGGGTATTTTTTTGCCTGCGTTTTCTTGTTAATGGCTTCTTGGAGTGCAGCTTAGTGATTTTAATCGGTAAAATTATGTTTTTCGTTGCCGGTAGATAAAATAAATGGCGCCAAAAATGACAAATAAACCCGTGGCTAACAAGAACAGCATCTGTGTGGACAGTGCAAAAAGTTTTTTACCGACATGAAAGGGGATGTGTAGTCTGTCATCTTCAGATAAGGCGTCTTCCCCGCCGATGATAAGAATCAAGGCATAATCGCCGATTTTATCAATGTTAACCTGCGTATCAACCACGCCTTTGGTATAGAGCTTGGGCGGAACTTCTAGCAGCGTACGCAGCTCTTTGGGCATTGCCGGTGGCGTTGCGGTATTTTCAACTTCTACAATTCGGATGCCAATAGGCGTTTTTCTAATATCTCGATCAATTAAGTCCGCGCTAAAAAAAGTCTTCCCAATAGCCGGTAGTTCTTGGCAATAGGGTTTTAATAAGGCTTCCCGATCCTCATCTTTATTGTCCGCAGAAGGCTGCAAATAAGCGCTAAAATGCACAGCATAAAAATCATTAGTAATCAGACAGCCAACGCTATCTATGTCTGCGATTTGCGGTTTTTTTTCAGCCTTTTGGTTGCAACCCGCCAGTACACATAAGCACAGGAATAGGCTGTAAAGCATAACGGAATTAAAATTTTTCATGGCTATATTCAAGTTAGATTCGGGTCGTATTGGGTTTAAGGTGCTTTAACCGTAAACTGAAATTTACCGGTTACGATATGAGTATCAACAGAAACAACACGATAACGCACGGTATACGTTCCTGCTGCCAAAGGTTGTACCGTTGCGTATAGATGCGACTCATCAAAAGTTTCTTGTTGCACATCCTTGTTATCAAGACGCTTACCGTTGCTATCAATAACGGCAAGCGCTTTAAATTCGCTGCCGACTTTATCATTAAACCAAACATCAATTTTTTGCGGCGCGGTGTTTAAAATGCTGTCTTTAGCGGGTTCTGATTTAACCAAAATAGCATGTGCAAAGGAATTGACAGGGAGTATAAAGCTAATACTCAATAAAAATAAAGAAAATAAGTGATCAGTTTTAATCGTCATGTTGTAGTTATAGTAGGTAATGAAGACCTTTAAGCATTGGATTGCGTTTTAAAAGTACGATAGCCATATTATATAGCCGATAATACATTCAACAGCATAAAATCCCTGTGCACCCTATTAATGTCTTGTTATTGAGTAAGCTAGGGCAAGGTGCTGGGTGTCGTCCCATCATGATTAAAAACTGCCATAATCAATTCCGCAGGGTTTTTATTGGCTTTTTCAGTCCATAGTGCTAAAAAACCGGACGCAGTTACCACGATGCGCGGGTGCGTTGCCGAGGTGTTTGTTGCTGATAAACGCTTAGCAACAGGCCAAGTGGCGCCGTTATCCTGAGATTGCGCACTAACAATACCTGTACCTTCTGCCCCCATTTCATCCCAAACGGCTATGACTTGTGCGTCGGCATTGGCAGCAATATCGCCGTGAACGGCCTTATTGCCCAGCCGATAAGGCGCTGTCCAGGATTTGCCGTTATTATCCGAACGTAGGTAGTACAGGCCGCGATATTGTTCAGCCCCCGTCCAGGTGAGGCTATGCAGAGCCAGCTTATCATTACCCGAAAAAGCCAACGCACCACCAACGTGCGGGCAACCCTCAAATGTCCAGTTGAATGCCCCTACCCGGCTTATGGGTTGCCATGATTTTCCCTGATCCTGAGATTGAATTAAAGCCATGTCGCGTGGCTGCATATCCCGATACAACACGTTTAATTCAGCGTTAGGCGTTACCAATAAAGTATTCCAACAACAAGAGCAGGTGGAGGTATCTAAGGTCATTGCGGCATCCCAACGCAATCCAGTATGGCTTGATTGAGCATAGCGCAGGCTTTGATAACCATTTTCTTCTGGGTCTTCCAGCCAAACCGCGTGAAAAACACCGTGTTGGTCAGCGGTTAAATCCAGATGCGATTGATCGCCCTTATTGTTAATTGCAGGGTTGCTGCCGGAAGCCCAAGTTTTTCCGCCATCCAGTGAATAAACACTGGCGATTGGCCCCATGTTCGGAAGTTCGCCCTGCGTTTGCCAGGCGGCGAGTAGTTTTTGACCCGCGACCGCCAGTTGAATATCATTACCGCGCGTGGCTATTGGCGCTGAGGTATTAGCGCTGATTATAATGGGGGATGTCCAATGCAAGCCGCCATCGGCTGATTGCAAATAATAGACACCCGCTTTTAGGGGATGGTTAGCGGCTGTACCCGCGACGATAAGATGAACCTTGGCATGATCTACATAAACATCGAAAGCAGTGATGGCCTGTAAACCAGTGGTTATGGACTGAGCTAAAAGAGATGGGGAATTTATGACTGACTTCAAAACACAGCCATTAATGAATAGCAATAAAAACGATAGCAGCATTCTGCGTAAGCGACTGCTTAATAATCGGTGGGAGGATACTGCTTTATGATCGTCACAATACATGAGTTAACCCTTTGGGTGAGGTGATTGGATGTTATTTATAGATTAGGTGCTGAGGGGGCATAAATAGTTCAATAGGCATGAAGTGAATAGCTTAATTATAGGGTGTATTTATCATCAGATTAACCGGAACCTAATTGCGCGGTAATCAAAATCTCATTGCAGTGATTATTAAACAGCGTAGAATTTGAGTGCGGCTAACTTAATTTATATTTATCAATTTAGTACAATTTCATTAACCAGTCATTTTTTTTGATTTGAGAGCAGCCACTATGCCATGCAATTATCAATGCTTTAAGCTAACGACATTATTTTTAAGTGCTTTATCAATCAGCCTCAGTATACAAGCGGAAGCCGTAACCCAGAATTTTAATGGTATAAAATTTGTAAAAATAATGCCGGGGTGTTTTCAGATGGGTGGCGATGCGAGTTTTAAGGAAACCAGCAAAGCAGAGTTGCCTACGCATCGTGTGTGTATCGAAAAAGCCTTTTATTTAGGTGAAACAGAAGTCACCCAAGCGCAATGGACGGAAGTGATGGCATCCAATCCCAGCAAATTTAATATCAATTCCCATCCGGTCGAACAGGTCAGTTGGGATGATGTACAAGAATTTTTAAAGCGCCTAAATGCACGCGAGGGGGGGGCTGCTTTACGATTGCCGACTGAAGCCGAATGGGAATATGCCGCGCGCGCAGGCAGTGATGATCGCGATGCTTTCGGGGATAGCACCTCAGCGCTGGTAAAATATGCTTGGTATGGTAATGCAGGTTACGGCGCGCGTACCGGTCAAGTGGCGCAAAAACTGCCCAATGCCTGGGGTTTATATGATATGCAAG
>JABFRM010000172.1 GCA_013141155.1 Methylococcaceae bacterium
TCAGCTACCAACAACTGCCTGTGCATCCCTTGTTTAAAGACCGCAAAGGACAATCGTATAAGGTCGATTGTCTTAATGCCGTGATGCTGCATGTGTTTGTCGAAAACCAGCACATCCGTGACCAACACACCTTTGAAGCCACCTTGCAGGCGAATAAAGGGAAATTGGTGGCTGCCGCCAATGACCTTGGCAAACTGCTGCAAACTGTTATGCAGCAATACGCACAGATACAGCTCCAACTCAAACGCCTGCCGCCCGAAGCGGTGATCGTAAAAGACATCCAAGAGCAACTGAGTCATTTACTTTTCCAGGGTTTTATCCGTTATACCTCATACAACCAACTGCGCCATTTTGAACGCTATCTGAAAGCCATTATTTACCGGCTGGAAAAAATGCAAGAAGACCCGCAGAAAATCCAACAAGTGCAAAAATATTGGATCCGTTATTGGAAACAGTTTAGCCAGAAAAATAAACAGGGGTTGGTGCAACCGGAGCAGGATGCGTTCCGGTGGATGCTGGAGGAATTACGCGTGTCGTTGTATGCCCAGCAATTGAAGACGCCGTATCCGGTTTCGGCGCAGCGGTTGGATAAGGCTTGGGAGGCTGTGCTTTAGTGACCCTTGGATTAAGCCATTTTTTGTATTTGGTGGAAATCTTGAATTGAATCAAGCGCATTTTTATCCGTATCCTGCGCCTTAAAAAGATCCCATCGTATTTGTAAATTAAGCCAAAAATCCGCAGACATACAGAAGAACTTAGCTAAACGGAGCGCGGTGCTTGGGGTTACGCCCCGTTTTTGATTAACAATTTCATTGATGCGTTGATAAGGTACATGAATGGCATCCGCAAGTTCGCGCTGGCTAATGCCCAGGGGAACAAGGAACTCATCCCGAAGCATTTCGCCCGGATGGGTGGGCAGCCTGTTAGTTGGAATACGGACCATAATGATACCTGCTTAGTGATAATCGGTTATTTCTACATTGTAGGGGCCTGATGCGCCCCACATAAAACAAATGCGGTATTGTTCATTAATACGAATGCTGTATTCATCTTTTCTATCGCCGATAAGGCTTTCAAAGCGATTACCTGGCGGCACTTTCAACTCCTCCAGAAAATGCACAGAATCAAGTTGATCTAACTTTCTTGCCGCAACTTTCCAAAGTGTTTGGGGGCAGGCCTTTCGAGCAGATTTCGAGTTGACACCATTGAATATGTCCTCAGTGGCTTGATTTTTGAAGTACTCTATCATGTTGGCATAATAACATGAATCCCATGCTATTTAAGACGGTAGTTTTTCCAGTATCTCCATAAAAAGCCGACCCCAGTTTCACAAGGGTCGTTATTTGTGTACACACAGTTTTTAGCATAACGGATCAACTTTGTAGGCAGAAAACCCAGACTAGCCGGCCTATTTTGATAAATCAACTTGATCTAATTTAACCCATATTTCCTTATAATAAAATTCAACTTCAGGATATTGATACGCAAAATTTTCTATAACGCCCATTTTCAATCTGAAATAGTCAGCACTTGTACTCACCAAACTAGGGCCATAGGTGGTATCCGATCGTACACGATACTCTTCTATAAAGGCCAGCTCTATTTCCGCAACCAACTCAGCAGGCCATTTTGGCTTCCCTCGCTGTTTAAATAGGGCAATAAGCTTGGAGACTAATTTGAATAGGCAAACTATCCAAAAGCCAACCAGCAGGACATCAAATATAACCACAACTATAAACAGCCAAGGCACGTTTTTAACAATGAAGCTTATTGATTAAACGCAGAAAATGGCGCATTTGGCAGCAATTTTAAATGCGCCCACGCAATCCCCACATCATATTGTCGATCTGGGATCAAACCGCTTACCGGACATTCTAGCGATAAATCATAATTACTGGCCGTATTGGGATAATCCCATCCGATTCGGCCTATTGCTCCTAGTGCTAAGCCCCGTTCTGGCATAGCAACCAGCAAACCAACTTTTCTACCCCAAAGACCTGCATGCTGAAGTGCCGATTTACCTGCGCCGTTTTGCAGCTTACCTTGCATGACACTTAAACAGGTCTGCCCTTGTAATAGCTCAGACCAGTGTAAATAAATGATCGTTGCTAACTCATCTTTTAGCCCCACAAATTGCGATTCAGCTATCCGATAGCGAATCCAGAATTGATGACCCGCTTGCAATTCAACAACTTTGGCCCTAAAAGGCAGGCGCAATTGCCCAAATTGATCTAACACGCCAACTTGATCCAGATTATTCTCAACCAGCCAAAAGTCTTCTTCAAATGAATCAATATCCTGCCATTCCGGTTGAATGACATAGCGGCCTTGTTTATCAATGATGCCCGCCAAACCATTTTCCGCACGCACAAAAGCATGGTCACTATTGAAACCACCTGCATAACTGAAACGGCAATCTATTGCCAACTCTCCAGATCGATCCAGATAGCCCCATAACTGGCTCTTAGGGCATTGCACTCGACCAAAAGGTACACCGAATTTTTTAACCGCTTGCCAGGCAATATCACCTACTAAGTTACCCTCTTGATTCATATAGCCATATAAATCCTCTGCTGACGCACCTTTTTGCTGCACGGCATAGATGCTATCTCCGTAAGAACCTGATTGACATAATACCTGAAGCGATGGCGGGTTTAATTGGCGTCCATCTTGATCAATCAAATCGCAATTACGATGACAACCTTCTGGCTTTAGGGTTTTTTCACTAACCTCCGCAATAAAACCACCGTGATAAAAGCTGCGACTGTTCAAGTAGGTATAACGACAAGGTAAACAGATGCCCTTAGCATCCATCATTCCAACAAGACCCTGTTGGTTATAAATTTCCGCATAGCGATGAAAACTGAAAGGTAAATCGCGTTGTTCAATCGCTGCGTTAGGTTCTGGCGGCACATACTTATCAGCCACAAAGGCAATATTCAGCAACTTACCTTCCGTCGAATACCAATACCACTCGACAGCTTTTGGTAAAACCGCATAATCATAATGCGCAATTTCATTCAATCGACTGCGTAAGAGCTTGCTTAAACCTGCATCCTGCAAGACATCGGCTAAGCTTAATTGCCTGACTGTCCAGTGAGTCTTTTGCGCTGGATAAACGTCCTCCGTATCGAAAGGCGGCTGGGCGTAAATGGTTCGCCAAACCGCCACTTCACTGTAAAATAAGCACACACGGGCATACCAATTACCTGACTCAGTGCCACTGTGCTGAAGTTGCTGCGCATGGAATAGCGTCAGTGGTAATTGTGCTGTTTCGGGCGCTAAGGCTTGGTTTTGGGAACTGCTTAATTGTTCGGCTAGGGCAAGCCAGAACACAAAGTCTTTGGTTTCAAGGCTTCTTCGAATATGTACGGTTTCCATATGTCACCAACACCAGATAGTCATGGATTGCACCTTTTGATTCATAAATGTTGACCTATAAATAATTTCTTGGTGCCAGTCGCTGCATTCATAAACTGCTGGGATTGTGTAATCCGCCAAAACGGAGGGTGATAAACCAATCAAGGGTTAATCCCATCATCGCCAGAATAATACTATCTAACATCACCGTTCAATTTACATCCGGCGGAACTGCTATCGCATTCCGCCCTACGGACTTAAAAACAAGCTCATTCGCTGGCTATACTGCAAAACTGAGTTGAAAAAATCATGAAATCAACAACTAAAAGAACTAATAAAATCATAATCTTAAAGGCTAATACCTATTTCCAATTATCATTCCAATCCCAAATTATTTTATCAACATAGACATCTTCATCATTATATCTATTACCCATTATCATCACTTTACTAAGTCTAATCTGTATTTTTGAATTATTACGACCTTCTACATATCCACACATTTCATATTCATTTGCTCCACCGCCAAATACAAATAACACTGCACCACCTACGCCACCGTATTTGCCAGAGATACACACTTTATCTCCAATATTGTGATTTCTTTGTGCTGGAGGGGCATTTCCAACAGTACCACTTGAGTGATTCTTGGCGTACTTCAAGCATTTGGTATTTTCATCTATTGTCAGATGCCCGCCAGATGAGCTAGCCTTCTCAAAAACTGCAGTGAAATCACACTCTTTGCTATTTTTAAAAGAAAAGACTATTATGTTTCTGTTGTTAGTCTTTTCTGTGTCTGACGGTGATATCCCATATAATGTATAAGCGTCTGACATTTCACATATATTCTCAACCAGTACTGAAGAGCTTGTTTCCCAACCAAATCTTAAAAGTAAATCCAATTGATTAAGACTTTTGAACTTCTCTTTTTCTGAAGGATCCGAACATACATTACTTATGGGTAATAATTGAGCATAGTGATCCTCCATGCTAGCATTTGGGATGAAACCATTTGGATAATTAGACTTAGGAATATTGCTAGACTTTGGCTTTCTGCCGGGGTCATAAGGTAGTCCAGTGTATATGCTGGTACAACCAGTATATTCCTTAGGTTCCCAAGTGATGGTGTTGCCATCGCACGCATATTTGTCCCCTGCGAGAGCTTGGACTTCCTTTTTATTTTTTTCACTCTCTTCACTTTCAGTAAGATATCCTTTTTTAAGTCTATAATATGCTGTTTCCGCGTCTTTAAATCCTTTAAGCATTGCTTTTTGACACCAATATTTTGCTTTATCAATATCAGGTATAACGCCAATTCCCTCTTGAAAAAAATTGCACAAATCATTCTGTGCTGAGCCATAACCTTGTTTAGCAGACGATTCCAATAGGTTTGATGCTTTATTTAAATCACGGGGTATAAACTGCCGTGCGAGACGATACTGTGCATATCTATCCCCTTTATTAGCGGCTTTTGTAAACCAAGAATCAGCTACATCACGGTTCTGTTCTACATATAGACCTGTTTTATAAAGCATCCCCATTTGCACTTGAGCTGCTGCGTAACCTTGATTGGCTGCTTTTTCAAACCAAACCAAAGCTTCTGATTGATGATCTCGACTTAAAACTCTTCCTAATTGATATTGATATCTTGGATTAGATGGCTGTATACTTACTGCTTTCCGACAAGCAGGAAGAGCTTTTTCAGGTTCAATCTTTGTAGTGGGAGTAGCGTTTTGGTAAATTCGGTCGTTATCTTCGTTAAATGATGCTAATTTATCACACTCATTTGGAATATCAGCGTAAACGCTTGGAACAACTACAAACAAAAACACCATAGTTCCAATAAATCTTAAAAAAAGCAAAAATAATTTCATATTATTATCCCATTATATTAAACACTAACGTGGAAAAATTTGACTTAGTTTGAACCATTTCTCGGCATTACCATAACTCATACAACGCCCTTCATAATTCTTCTGAATACATTGTTCTATCTGTATTTTTACAAGATTTTCTTTTATATCCAGAACCATACCAGATGATGATTCATCGCCTACTTTAAGGTTATTTCGAAAATTAGAATTTCTTTCTTCTATTACTTGTTCCTGCAATTTCTGCGCTGTTTCTACCTCTCTTACAATTACATCTGAGTCACGAACTTTATTTGCGCCTTGCGAGAGGTAAATACCCTCCTTCTTCCTAGAATATCTCCATTGTTCACCATTCACGAAAGTGAGGATGCCATCTAAAATGCTATAAATATCATATCTACCAGTAAACGTAGCAAGCTTTTGCCCATTATTTAGAATTTCAATTTCAATATTATTTGGTTCTTCGTAAATTGTTTGATAGTTGACTTTTCCACAGCTATGAACTTCTGTGCGTGGCTTTGCTGAGATTAACTTTATTGAAAGGTCCTCTGAGTAGTCGGTAAACAAATAATCTATGCAAATATTATTTTTATCACATATAAATTTTTGTTTGATTCTGACATGCTCCCAAGGTTCTTTATCGCAGTCCACTTCATGTATTCCTGAATATTCTCTTGCTGAAACAGATTGAATAAATAATAATCCAACATAAAGCAATATAAATGTTAAAGTTTTCATGCATTTCTCTTATTAAAGCCAAGTAGGGTGGGCAGGATTTATTACCCACCGTTTAATAATCACGATATTTTTTCATTTTGCTCAGGACACCGTACTTCCTAACCAAGCATAAATTTTTTAGCAAATATTATTTGCAATTAACAGATTCAACCTTAATGCTAAGGTCTTTAAATTTTGCCCATGCCAGAGACTCAGCTTCTGATCCACTGTTCGCCGTTACATGCACCATCTTATCCGGATGACCACCAACATAAGCCCAGCATTCATAAGACATACTCGCCATTGATGCTGAACTTAAGGTAAACATTAAGATGGAAGAAGCGATTAAAATAATTTTTTTCATTTTGTTATCCTAAGTAAATTTCCCCATAATTTAAATTGGAAAAAGATGGGGAGTTTCTTTTATCCAAAAGCTCAGTAGATAGAGCAATTTTTATACCGCCTTTAAGTATCACTACATTTGTTCTATCACTAAGATAAAAGATTTAGCTTAAAATATATCTTTCATTTCTTGGCACTCATTCCTTGTAAAGGATGCATGTTGAATAATTTCTTTGATAAAACTCGATGTTCAAGTTTTTAAATCTTGTGCATTCTCGATTCTTGAGTAATCTTATCCTGCAATGCGGTATTTGAGTGAAGCCGTTGGTTCCAAGCATCCTAAATCCCTCCCGACCATATGCTTACTAGGAGCCTGTCGGACTTAATCATCCTTTAGGTCACAAATATTGTAAAATAGTACTGAATTCAACGATTTCACCGGTATGATTTTATGAGTCGCTTTATCCAATATGATCGTAACCAACAGTACTT
>JABFRM010000100.1 GCA_013141155.1 Methylococcaceae bacterium
CTTGACCGTTGACGTGAAACAACACACTTTTTAGCGGCTGTGAAGCATCGTCACAAATTGGTTCTGATTTGCCATTATTGGTTAATTCACAGGTTGGATAGCCTTTGGCTGGCCAATTGTAATTGGTTTTGTCGGGAACTGCTGATTCCCCTAATGTCCCTGCTTGCGCTTTGCCAGCATGAAAAGCAATCGCCCGTTTCTCGCTGCTTTCACCATCGGAGGCCAGCACTTTGATATTGGCAGTATCCAGTTCACGCGCTAACCCCAGCACATCTGGTGGCGCTTCCGCACGCACGCGTCCGGCGATGCAGGCGGAATTTTGCCGCCCTTTGGTGTAAAGATCACCCTTAGTATTGGCGCTGTCACAATTCTTATCGGCGGCTATTTTAATCATTTCTTCCACGGCTTTTGGGGATATTTTTACCGAACTGCCGCCTTCGACGATATGCCGACGTAGGGTTGGGACACTGGGCTGAGCGTAATCGGCTTCGTCTAAATCCAAAGGGGGTTGTGGCGGACGATGACCTTGCTCACCAGCAATGAAGAATGGATAACCTTTGAAATCTTTTGTGGGCATAGGCGGTAAGGGTGTACGTGGAAGTGGCACGATGGCTGGGTTGGGCGTGCCACCGGCAATTTCGCCATCATACAGATTGCGTTCTGTAGACCCATCCTCGAATACATCATGGCTGCGCCACAACTCCCACATGCCTTGGGCAAAGTGTGGATAGAGATGGCAATGAAAAATGGAATCACCCACGGTCATATTACGATTTCCGGAACCGCCGTATTGAACTTCATACGAAAACACTGCGCCGGGTGAGATGGTTTGTGAATCAAGATAAACGGAATTAGGGTCATGTTTGTCTTGCAACCATTGATGCGCATGTAAGTGAAATACATGAGTTTCTTTAGGGCCTGCGTGCATATTACGAAAACGCACGGGATCACCCATGTAGGAATGATGGACATTGGAAGGATCGTCTGGATAAAGTGCTTTAGTGACCTTGTTGTTGGTGTCGCGTTCGACCACCATCGCTGGATCGCCGTTCGCCCAGGATGACAGAAAGAATTCTTCCAGCTTACACTCGGCACAGTCGGCGGCAGGGCCAATACGGTTATTCGTTCGTTTACCATCGGCACCCAACTCAAAACTTTTGCGGTTGGCGAGTACCATCGCACCCATACCTGCCGCGCCATAATTGATGCCCATGCCGTCCCGCACTGAGCTATAAGGCGACGCTTCATCTTCCAATTCCGAGAAGGCTTGCACCGCCGTGATTTCGTCATGAAATATGGTAGTGAATTCCCGATAGGGTTTGCCGCAGGCGTTGCCTTCACTCATACTGTCACAATAGGCTTTGGGTTCGCCAGTTGCATCAATGTCGATTATGGCGTTGAGGTCGGAATAGACGATTTCGTTTTCCTTATTAAGCATACTGAGGATCGGGTCACCGGTTTTTATCCAAGGTTTATCCGTATCTGCTGCTTGATATTGCGCGTCGTAATCAATGACAGGCTGACCATAAGGTTGGGTTGTGATTAACGCCCCTTTGGCATCTTTCTTGGTGGCAAGCTTTAGTTCTTCAGCGGTCACTTGTGATCGATACCAACGGGCGTTTTTTGGGGCGACGTTAACTGAGCCGAATAATCCCAAACCGAGTTGGCCACCATCGCCTTCGCCACCAGCCGCAGCACCCATGGAATAAAATAGATGTCCCCCTTCAGTGTCTGCTTTCGCGTACCATTTATAAGTGACCGTTTCCCCAGGCGCGACCAGCGAGGATTCGTTGTTACCAACATTAGCGCCGTCGTCGCGGATGCTTTGCACATAGTCGAGTCCATTGACGTGCATGGATACATGACGCGTTACGGGATCTTCAGTATCTATAATCATCCTGTGGTTGGTTTCTGGATCTGTTGCCTCTTCTTGCACATCAATATTCGGTGAAAGCAGATTAGTGAATTTAATTTCCAGACAGTCGCCTTCATTCATGCGCAATACTAACGGACGCGGGCGTTTGTCAGATCGTAGACTAACATGACCTGGGTAGCCGCCAGCGCCGATAGGCTGACCGTCTAGCTTTTCCAGGTCATCACCATCCTTTTTCAACTCATCCTGGTCGCTTTTGTCGAGACTATGAACCACGTCACGGCGCAACGCGTAGACCAAGCCTGCTGGATTAAAAGCGCCTAAACGGTTGTAATAATACAGTTGATCCAGCGCCACTACATCTGCCTTAACGGTACGCGCACACTGATTACTAGCAATGGCCTTGGGGTTAGCCTCAGTCACTTTAGGCAGCGAGGGTTTTTCCTTGGGTTTTTCGAGCGGTTTTTCTCCACACCCAACCAAGGTCGCCAAAAATATCAGCGAAAGGGTTATTTGTAGCCGATGGGTGGAGCGTCGAACCGCCCCAGAATACTCGAAAGATGGTTTATCAGTGCGTGTCGTCATGACGGCTCCCCCTCAAAAAATTAGGTCAGCAATTCATTGGTAATAGTATTTAGTAAACAACTGCTTATGGAATAACGGACAGGAAGTTAATGGCAAAACCATTGGGATATTTGGCTGCATCAACACTGAACTCAATACTGGCTATACCAGAACCGGTTATACCCATAAATTGCGCTTTGTCATCAGCATTGGCACCGGATAGGCATTTGCAGGTAAAGGCACCCAGCGGCTTATGGTCAACATCATAGGCTTTGAGCATCGCTACAAACTTGCCCTTATCTTCCAAACCAGGTTCACGCGTTTGAATTTGCGCACCAGCACACTGTACCGGTTTGTGGAAGCGCACTTGGATGGGCCCGTCAAGACCACCTAATCTCTCAGTCCATAACAACGCTGCATTGGGTGCAAAATTACCAGGCCAATCGCGCCTGCCATTTGGATCTGATTGATGTCGCAGATACAATGAGTCTTCAGGATCACCATTCGCATCAAACCAGTGATGGTTAACGGTGACAGTAACGCCACCGCTGGTAAAAGTGTTATTGCCGTTCTCGATAATGACCAGTGCTCCGACTGTTGCGGGTGTATCCCAGTCTATCTCAACGGCTTTGGAGGTTTTGGGTCTTTTAGTTAACAGATTGCAATTCATGTCGCTCCCCTCAATTCATTTGAAACGTTATTAATGCTGTCTAGCGACTGGCATAAATCAGTTTCGGCAATTAACGCCCGTACCTGCACTGGGTAAGGTGCCGGTCGGGTCAAAGGTAGCCGTAGGCACAACCCCATCAGGCCAAGGTGCAAGTTGTCCCGGGGTAATCATTAACTGATTGGCGGCATTGCTAGGATCTTCCACCCCGAGCGCCCAACCTGCGGTTAAGAATGCCAAGCATTGAAAGTTAAGTTTGGGTTGCGGATCGCCAAGCCCTGTTCCCTCTGGGAAAATATATTCACCAACAGGTGCAATAAATTGCCCTGGCACTAGTCCATTAGCCACTTTCGGCGAATCAACCTTGGACACGATGGCATTACGGGGCGGTACAGCAGCCGGTGTATCAACCCGCACCATGAGTTCACGAGTAACACCCCGCTGAACACCGGTACTATCAACACTGACCCCCGCATTTTTTCCTAAGATATATCTAAACCGGCCTAATGGCACGGCTCTAAAATCTGCTGCTCTTGCAATACGCCGAACGGTTGGGGCAGTTCCGGTAGGATCTACTGTAAGATCAACATCTAAGGCGTAAATATTGATTTGTCTTGAAATTGCTCTGGGTGGTCTGCTGGTGGGTGAGCTAATCATAGGATCTGTCGTGAATCCTTCTACTTTGAGGCGATCTTGGCATTCCATGGTCGTTGTGCAGCCAGGCGTACCCTGCGGCCCTAGGGTTCCGATCAGGGATACTTCCTGAGTAACATAAGTCGGGTCTACACCGGCTTCGGTATAGATGCCAACATTAGCCACCACGGTGTGCGCAGAAATATATAATCCGGTCGCATCATTAGCCAAAGTGCCTTGATAGTTAATATAATCACCCACCACAAAAGGGGATTGTTCAGTTTGTACGCAACTTCCAGCCGCTTTGACACAATTAGGAATTGGGCCTAATCCAGGGGGGAGTGGTGCGGGTAAAGGATTTGGTCCCATAACAAACGTTGTCAAGCCTGTGGGTCTATTCCCGGCTGGGCATCTAGGATCGCTGCCACTGCGGGGAACACACATAGGATAGCCAGTGAGGGCATGTACCGTCGGGTTACCTTGATCGACCGTAAAGCGCGGATCTGGGAAACGCGAGTTAGGATCGGGTGCCACTGCCGGGGAAGCGGGATTGGGGCGACCATATCGACCATCGTTCACTGCGGGATCAGTTGTATCATTAATTTTAGGATCATTAAGCTGAACGCGTGCATTCGGCGCAACACACGTTGCCACAGGGGTATTGTCGTTGCCTACGCACATTTCGCCACTGGCTGTATTGATGCTCCTGATAAAGCCGGCCCCCATGTTCAGCCCTTGCTGGGAAATATGCACCAGCCCTGCAACATAGTCACAAGTCGATGGTGTTACACAAACAATGTTGCCATCAACCGCCACTTCAAATGCCGCCAGGGGCGGAACTTTATCTTGCAATGCCAATCCGGACTCGTTATTGGCTTTAGACACACCCTGTGCCTTAAAAAATATCTGCCATGGCGTAAGATAAGTGGCGGGCATCACCACCACGGTATTGCGGGGGATAGTCACCGTCACACCGTTTACTACAATTTTGGCGCTCACAAATAAGGTATTAGCTAAATCCGCAGCATTGAACGCCGGAATGGGTGATCTCGGCTCGGCTTCTTTCGGGCAAGTGTTCGTCGCCGCGTTAAATTGATTATTGAGACAAAAATTCTGAATATGTCCGAGGATTTGAAAGGGCGTGGGAGGTACCGCAGCACGCAACGGAAAAACGATACCCAACGACATTGTCGATACAAAAACAGCAGCTCTTAGCGTATTCATAGTAAATTCTCCTCGGTAATAAATTTAACCACCAATGAATAAGGAATCCGTAGGCGTTGACGTATCCACATTGTTAGCTCAAGTCACCACTGAGCAACAACGTCAAAAAACATTCGTTACCATAAACAATAGTTATTTAAATGCAGTCAACAGCGCCGAATTCATAAAAAACACCTCTATCACAACTCAAAATAACCGGGAAAGATAGAGGGGGGAGATAGGCTGGAGGCTACGCATGTCGTAATATAAAAAATACTTTGATGTTTTGATAACGCCGATCTTGTGGGAAAGACTACGCTGGTTTTTCATTAAAAGATGTGAACAAATTCACATAAATTAAGTATTTTTTAAGTGTGACAATATCAAGGGGGCGTTTGCGAGGCGAGACGGAGGTGCGGCAGGGGGTGCGTTTGAAAATATTAGGTTTTGTATGCCGTTTATGTTGAGAGAAACTGATCTGCTATTTACTTCAATTGTGTTTTAGTGCTGAATACGCCTTCAAAAAACTTTGTCTACAATGGTCATGCCGATTTCAAAAGCGATCAGCCAGATAATAATCCATTCTAATAGGGACGAATGTCGGTGTTTTTGCTCGTCGGCCAGCATTTCAAACAACTCATGGATGGTTTCTAGTTTTTTTGATAATACTTGGGTACGCGGTGCTATTTCCAGATATTTTGCAGTGATACTATAAAAGGTTTCATATTCAGGATATTCCCAAAAAAAATCTGGCGTATCCAGTAAATCATAATTCAGGATAATGTCGCTTTTGGTTAAAAATAGCTGTCCGCGAATTTTCGCAATTTGATGACGGCTTAACTGAATTTTGCCATTTTCTGCCAAGGATTTAGGGATATAACGGGTGTTATTGATGGTGGTTATGGCATGGGTTTCAAAAGAGGCTAATTTAATTGACTGCGCCATACCCTGAGATAATGAAAATATCACTATAGGGTCGGAAGATTCGATTTCTATATGATCTTCAATGATGCGAGTGCTGGGGCAATTGAGCGCAAAAGTGAAATGATCTTCTTCGGGGGTTATTAGCGGATATTCTGCATGATTTAATAATAGCTGATGCAGTTTGGTTTGTTCTTCGGCGCCAACATGCCAATGTACAACCGCACCATAAGCAAACACTATCGACCAAGATTGTTCGGCTTCAATTAGTAATGCGCCTTTAATAATTCTGATTAGCGTTGAATCGGATATTAATTTGCCCAGCGTACTAATGTCAAAACTTTGAGCCAAACAATAGGCGGTGCATTTGCGGATAACGTGGTTTTCAGACATAGGATTGCTCAAGGCCGTCATATTGTACGAGTATACGCGTGCATGGCAATTTGATCGACACGCTTTTAGAGAATGAATACTACAGTACAGTTATGGATTGCTATTCCAGAACCCTTAACATAGCAAATCATTATCAATGACTGCGCTGAATAATATACAACGATAAATCCCGCAAAGTGTCCGCTTCCGTCCCGAAACCGCTTAAACTTTGCACTGCGCGTTCATGTAGTTCTTGGGCTTTTTGTTTCGCGCCCGTCATACCTAATAACGCTGGATAGGTGGGCTTATCGTTGTTTTTATCTTTACCCTGAGTTTTGCCCAAAGTCGCGGTGTCGCTGATTTCATCTAATATATCGTCCTGTACTTGAAAAGATAGGCCGATACATTTTGCATATTGATCTAACTGTTCCTCAATTGCTGGGTCAAGGCCGTTTTTGGCTAAGGTCGCCATTTTCACGCTGGCACGAATTAAGGCACCCGTTTTGTG
>JABFRM010000306.1 GCA_013141155.1 Methylococcaceae bacterium
GGCAGTGATGATCGCTATGCTTTCGGGGATAGCACCTCAGCGCTGGTAAAATATGCTTGGTATGGTAATGCAGGTTACGGCGCGCGTACCGGTCAAGTGGCGCAAAAACTGCCCAATGCCTGGGGTTTATATGATATGCAAGGTAATGTTTGGGAATGGGTACAGGATTGGTTTGGCGATAGCTATTATGCCAATAGCCCCGCCAAGGATCCGAAAGGGCCTGAAGCAGGGCAATTTCGGGTGTATCGGGGTGGCAGTTGGATTGCAAAAGCCGATAATCTTCGGGTTGCGGTTAGGTTTAGTGGGTTGCCCAGTAGTCGCAGTCGCGATCTTGGATTTCGGTTAGCTCGACAAGCGGAGTAAAATGCGAATGAATTCCTGTCCACACAACTCCCAATACTTAACTTTGGGCAGTGTGTCCTAGCGTAAGAATGATCATTTCTTATCAAATTTTTATCGGAATGTATTTATGAAATTAACCTTACTAGCCGCTTTTTCCCTTGCTTTAGTGATTAGTGCGCTCACCACCGGTTGCACTGGACATCACCCTAATGAAATGGTGCATTACGAACCGGGTTTGGGTGAGATCATGTCGTTGACCAGTATGCGCCATGCTAAACTTTGGTTTGCAGGACAAGGGCAGAACTGGGCGCTGGCTGAGTATGAATTGGAAGAGTTGCAAGAAGGATTTGAAGATATTGCAAAATTTCACCCGACGCACAAGGCTATTAAACAGCCTATTCCGCAATTAATAGCCAAAACCATGGATTACCCGCTGGCTGAATTAAACAAAGCCATTAAGGCTAAAAATGTCGCCCTGTTTACGCAACACTTCGATGCAGTGACCGCTGGCTGCAATGCTTGCCATCAACTGTCCGAATTTGGCTTTAATATTGTCACCCGCCCGGCATTTAATCCATTTGCAAATCAGGATTTTACATCGGTTACTAAATAGATAAAGCATACAGGTTACTAAGCAGTTTAAAACCTCAATAAGCTTTGCACATAAAAATAATCAATATCCTGAGCGTTGGGCGCTAAGGGTGCTTGTGCCGCAAATTGACCTTTAAACAAGTGCGTCCAGCCAGTATCGAAACTCAGGCTGCTATTAAAATCCCAGCGAGTTGATATTTCCAGTTGATGCCCGACAAAATCACCACTCTGGCCAGTTTTGTCTTGCAGGCCGGTGTTGCCCCAACTGTCGCTCGCCGATGCCAGCCAGAAGGCGCGGTGCTTGAGGGTGGTTTTTACATTGGCGCGTGGAGAGGCGGTAATGATGTAACCGGGAGCGTTGATATTGGTGCGGACAAACGCATTATAAATCCCGGTTGGGGCGAAATCAGCGCCGTTGTCACCATATAGCTGGTCAAAACGCTGGTCGGTGTTGTCATGCGGGTTGTTGTCGCCACTGGCATAACTGTATTCCACGCCTAAACGCGGCGACCAAGGCGTGTCGAAGGTGTAGCCCAGACTAAAAAATTGCGACCACGCGGTGTGGTCAAGATTACGGTCATCCGTGATGGCGTTAGTGGCTCTAACAGTGCCGAATTGACCGATGGTTTCCAATTGTGCATCGATTTTTCCCTTGGCGGGCTTGCTGTAAAAACGCACCCCAGGCGTGAAATAATGGCGGTTGCGCGTTTGGTTGCCGACACTGTCGCCTTCCTCCAAGTGATAGAGGTATAGCTCGCTGCTAATCCCCCACGCTAAGTTGTATAACTCCAGGACACCGCCGGAGAATAAGGTGTTGGTGTCTTCCTTATCCCATTGATGCACGTCGTTGAGAATATTCACGGCAGCGTTCGGGTAACGAAGCACTGGCATTGTTAAAAAGCTGTTAAATTGCCAATGCTTATCGCTCAACACCCGTAAGCGCAACCCTGTAAAGCTGTTAATGGTATTGCGAAACACATTTCGGCTCACCAATCGCCCTGCGCCGAAAAGCAGCGTTTGCCGACCCGCAACCACTTCCGCACCCAAGCCACTGCCGCCAAGATTTTGCTCGGCCCACGCGACATAACCTTGTAAAAAATCAGCTTGGTCGGCTTGATTAGCGTTCACGCCGGAACCACTGTCGGCATGTAACGCGCGCGAGTCCATGAACTCAGTGCCGATCCGGAACGCCCCCAGCTTGGCTTGTAACCAAAGCGTGGTTTGCAACGGAATTTGTTGGTCGCCACCTTTGCTGTTGGCTTTAAAGGTGCCGTCCATTGATTCATAACGGCTGCGTTGATCTATGCTTAAAGACAGCCAATCCGGTAATGCCAATGTGTCATGCAGATTCCACGCTGGTTTTTCATATTGACTATGCTTAAGCAAGGCATCTTGCATTTGGCTGGAAAATGCCGCAAAGGGAGTTGATGGGTAGCTTTTATTGGGTTCCGTCGCATGAACATGATTACTTCCGGCAAAGCAGTGGGTGGCGATAAGCAGATAAATAGAGCGTTTGCGGAAAAGGATATTTTTTAAGGCCATGAGTGGTCTATTTTGGGTAAATTGGCACTGCCCATTATTAAAGATTTAAGGGCGTGTAGGTGCGAATGAATTCGCACCCATAACATGGTAGCATCACTATCCTTGGCTTAACAGCAGCAGTAAAATCGGATCAATAAACGGATGAAATAGGCATAGCGTCACAAATCCTATTGCGCCTAAGAATAGCGGTATCCAGCGATTGACGGGTAAATCCTGTTTCTGCCAAAGCACATGGAAAATCGCCCAGGTCAGCAACCAAATCCCCAACGCCAAGGTTTCTTTGCCCGAATACGAACCGATGCTGCCGTCAGGCCCCGTACCGGTCGAACCGGGTATCCAATGTCCAAAAGAATGCACGAGCTTGTCCAAGTCTTTGGTGACGCGGGAAACATGGTGCGAAATCATCAGGGTGTAAAAACCCAATAGCGGCGACAAGGTGGCGGCGATGATTGGGCCTGAGTACAGTGGCGTTGCGGCTTGGGTGGCGTCTGTGCTTGGTTTTTGTGGGTTGTTGTGTGTCGGTTGATTCATGTCGGCAATTCCTTAAGGTTAAACGAAACGCAGTTTTGCCAGCACCAAGCCGGTAACAAAACCCAGTAATAGGAACATCCAGGAAACCAAGATGATGATGCCGACAAATTGCGTCAGGTCACGGCGGGTATGGATGGCATCGCCGTAATAGTACAAAATAAAAGTGACGGCAGCCATTAAGGGAAATGGAAAGAGCGTGACAAACTCTTTAAACTCCATCATGTAATTATGAAAGGCGGGGGCATTGGCAAGTATCCAATCCTTAGGGCCACCTTCGCCGCGATAACGCATGTATATCCAGTTACCGCTCACCGCGCCCAGAAGGTTCAAGATTGTTGAGGCCAATACCCAGTAACGCAGGGACTTGAAGTTGATATGCACGCCCCGAATGAGCGCATAAGCCCGATGGGTCAGATACGTGCCAGCGACCACCGAGGCTATGGCGCTCATGCCATGCAGGCCAGCTTGTAAGCGGTAGTTGGTCGGGAAGAAAAAATCCAGCCCTGCCAATAACAATAAGATCAGCAAGGCGAGATAGGCTTGGGATCGCACCAAAATTTTGGCTAGGTTGCTGTGAATGGGTTGCTCTGTGGTCATATTGTGTCTCTCAGTTGTGAATGCTGTTCGGTTATTATTCTGTGTAATATTGCTTACTTAAAACTCATATTTAAACCCTGCTTGAACCAAACGCGGCGAGCCGGGCAAGATGCCGCGCACACGATCCGAGATGTATTGGTTATCGAAAATATTTTTCACTGATACAAACAGGTCAAGCCCCTTGTAGATTTTGTAAGTGCTGGCAAAATTAACGACCGCATAATCTTGGATTTTACCGTATTGTCCCGACCGTGCTTCTGCACTGTTTGCACCGTTAGGATGGTCAGCGCCCGATTGCAGGTTCATAAAATCACCAAATTGTTCCGCGACAAACACCGTTTCCAAATGTGCATCAAACCCAGAGGGGTGCGAGTAACCAATGGTCGCGGTGAGTAAATGTTCCGGCGCATACGGAGAGCGATTGCCCACTTTTGACCCAAACACATTGCCGCCTGGACAATTGGCTGACATACTGCCATCAGACAACGGCAAACAGTGGAACGCTGAAGTCATTTCGGCAGTGGGCAGCCAAGTGTAGGCAATTTGTAAGTAAGGGTCATGCGTCCAATTAAACAACTCAGCGGTATCGACCCGGCTCATGAATTCAATGCCCTGAAAAAGCGCTTTGCCTTGTGCGACGGGGCTATCATTGCCACCCACCGTCCCTAATACCGTCAGGTTTTGGAAGTCATTGTGAAAAAAGGTCAGGTCGCTTTTTACACCAGGCATAGGCCGAGCTTTTACACCCACTTCATAATTCCAGCTTTTTTCTGCGCCGATTTCAACGCTGTTGCCATTATTGTAAATACTGTCTTCTACGCGGGGTGGTGCAAAACCTCTATGCACACCAAAGAATAGCGTGGCTTGTTCAATGGGGTCATAGGTCATGGCAAACGAGGGTAAAATCTCAGTTAATGACGATTGTCCTTGTGCACCATTTAAGTTGTTTGTGCGTTGGTAATTAACTGATTCGACCCGTACCCCTGGGGTAAAGCTCCAATCGCCTAGTAAAAAGCGGTTTTGCACAAAGCCTGAATAAGCATCCGCAAAACGATCATTATTTTCACCTACCACACCGATACGCGCGGTTGGTGCATTGCCGTCCACGGTCAAGCGGTGCTGGTTCTCGACATGAGCGCGAAAACCGGCATCCAGTTCACCCGGTATGCCGAAGAGGTTATGCCGAGCGTGCAGTGTTGGTGTAACGCCCCAAGTTTCATAATCACGTAGCCGTCCACGGGTAAAATTACAGCCGTCTACGTTAATCGCTTGACCGCTTAAACGTTGTTCCCTAAAGGCATTGCCGCAATTGGTGTCGGTGGGCTGCTGGTTCATTTGCCGCCACCAGTCGCGCTGAAAGGTTGACCAGTAGAAACTGGTCGATAAGGTCACGTCATCGCTGAAATGATGGACGTGGGTCGCAGAAGTTGCCCAGCGGCTGGTATTAAATTGATCGTTTTTAAACGGATTATACTTCGGCCCGAAGTTCCGGTACTCCGCCTCAGTAATACCGAAAGTGGATTGCGAAGCTTCCTGATAAAAATCACCCCGCCAAATCAATTGGTTGCGTGCATTCAGGTCAATAATCCCCTTGAGATTGACATCATCAATCTTGGCGAAAGTATTGTCGCGAGAACCTTGCCCCTCCTTATGCAAATAATCCAGCACACCGCCCATGCTATCTACCGCTGTCAAGTTATCTAGCGTACCGCCGTAACGCACATGCCCATTCAAATAATCGCGGTTCCCACCCATAAAGCTGGCAAAACCACCGGGCTTTTTGGGCGGATTGGGCGTGATGTAATTGATCGCGCCGCTGATGGTTTGCGGGCCGTACTGGGTCAGGTCTGCACCTTTCATCACTTCAATACTGTCATAGCGTTCAATCGGCGGATGGTAGTAAATATCGTTATCGCCATACGGCGCGAAGTTAAGTGGCAAACCATCTTCCAGAAACAAGACTTTTGTTGAGCGGAAGGGGTTCATGCCGCGAATGCCAATATTCGGCCTTATGCCAAAACCTTCTTCGTCGCGAACAAACACGCCAGGGACTTTACGCAGCGCTTCATTGACATTAGCGACATGGCTGTTAAATAAAGTTTCTGCATTGAGCAACGTACCTGAACCGGATAGCGTTTCAATCTTATCAGCACGGCCTGCGGTTACTTCCATTGCAGGGAGTTCTATGGTTTCCTCAGCCTTATGGGCTGCCGATTTTTTTGAAACGGGCTTTTTATCTGCCGCATGGGGTATTTCAGCGTAAACATTGATGCTCAGTAAAGGTGCTAATAAAAGCAGGTATTTTCTAGTTTTCATGTTTTTTTTATTTTTAAACGTAAGAATACGCATGCCTGTAAAGATATTCTGCCTACAAACCAAAGATTTAAGACGGCCTTCCAGGATGATTGGGTCATTGGAATGTGTACCAAGCTGAGTCATTGATTGGATACATGAACGCAGTATAGAACTTGAACATAAATTCAAGCTTAAAACCCAAGCGCTTTGCAAGAATGGGGTCAGTTTAATAATGGGAATCGGCGTAAAAATGTGCGGATTACAGATAGTGGGTGAAATCTGCAATTTTCAATACTAGACAGATGGCTGGAGTGCAATGGATGCCATCTCGATACAGACAAGCATGAGGCGTGTAAGCGACGATAGTGTCGCTATTTTCGCGATAGCTTGTTTTGGGCATCCCAGCCCAAGCAAGCGGCGAAAAACTACGCGACAGGTTTTATAACCACTAAAGGGTTACAAGTGCCTCCGGCGGCTTTGGCCGTCCTGTACCTTTGTATTTCAAACCCAACAAGGGGTTTAAAATTACAAAGCTACAATCGACTCTACGGCTCATTCGGGAAACAGATTGCTTATTTCCAAGCCTAATGCTCATCCGCATTAAGTTTGGAAAACTCAATCTGACCTGCGCCTACCAAAGACTAAAAATCATCACTTCGCTAGCGCTCCGTTTCCATGATTTTCAGCGAACGCAAAAAAAATAGAACGTAAAAATCTACAGCTTTTTGCCCTTTTCAGTGTTTCAACATTAGATTCTGACTTTTCTGAAGGCAGACTGCCGGTTAGAAAACTATTTTTTAAGTTATAGTCATACTCTAACTTGCTTCTCTATTC
>JABFRM010000311.1 GCA_013141155.1 Methylococcaceae bacterium
AACACATTGCGTATTACAGGCATCGCAAAAAATAAATTTTCGTATACTCATAAGCTTAAAAAAAATTAGTGCCGCACAGGGATTTTTGGGGGTGTTTGCATTATACACAAGATGCCTTGAAAAACAGTCACAAACAGATCGCTCAATACTGCATCAAAAAAAAAGATAATTTATTTTCTAAAGTATTTTAAATCTTGGCCGATAACCATTGCGGAGGCAATAAGAGATTATCTGTTCTTCATTAGGCTATCGGCTAGACAATTAAAATTGATTGTAAGCCCTTAATGCGCTTGAGTCAGCTTAATCTCTGCTGGAATCCATTACAGAAAAAACAGTTGCTAACGCAATCACGAACAATACAGCACTCAGAGTGCGCTAACATCCACCTAATCGGTGGACGGGTTTATTAAATATAAGCCATCATTATTATTCGTGTTGCATTGGGAGATGTTTTTTCATTAACCAAATAAAACTATGGAATTTAGTTTTATTTAACTTTATTTTTATTTTGCTACAACATGGAGTCACCTATATGAAATTTCAAAAACAACAAGGTTTTACTTTAATCGAATTGGTTATGGTTATCGTTATTCTGGGTATTTTAGCGGCTGTTGCCTTACCGAAATTCGCCAGCATGCAAAGCGAAGCGCGTATCTCTTCTTTAAATGGTGCATTGGGCGCGATAAAATCAGCTACAGCAATCGTTCATGCTAAAGCATTGCTTGAAGGTGACGTTGCGGCTGCAACCGGTTCAGTTGCTTTAGAAAACGGCCCTGCGGCAACTGTTTTCAATTATCCAAGCGCTTTACTTTTAACTGACGCAGTAGACTTAGATGGTTTTACAACAGTATTAGCTGCTGGTTCTGCTAAAGTCCAAGTAATTGGTGCACCTGGTGTTTGCGAAATCACTTACACACCAGCTACAGCACTTGTGCCAGCCACATCTAGTGCTGTTACAACTGGCTGTTAATGATTAACCGCCAATAAGACTCAGAACCGTTTCGTTCATGTTAAGACGTAACTGCCTTAAAGGTTTAAATCCTTCAAGCACCAGCCCAGTCGTACCATGAACGGAATTTTCCGGTTAAAGTCGAAAAATGACACTGTTTCTCGCTGCAACATGAGAATTACCCAATGCCCGCCTAAATTAATAAGCTGATGGATAGAATAATTTAGTGGGTATTTTTTGCAATAATTTGCTACAACAAGGAATCACCATGAAAAATCAAAAACAACAAGGCTTTACCCTAATCGAACTGATTATGGTTATTGTGACGCTGGGTATTTTAGCTGCCGTCGCCATACCCAAGTTTGCCAATACCCAAGCTGCCGCTCGTGCCGCTACTTTACAAGGAACATTCGGCGCACTGAATTCCGCCATGTCGATTGTTTATTCACAAGCATTAATGAGTAATCAGTTAAACGGAACCGTTGCTGTACCTGTAAACGTAAACGTATTGGGTGGGGTAGTACCGACTGCTTTCGGTTATCCGGTCGCCACTTCTGCCGCAGTTCAACAAGCACTTAACTTAACCATTGGTAACTTTACCATTGCAGGCGCAGGCCCGATTACTATAGATATGATTGGCGCCACCACGCCTGCCACATGCCGTATTACCTACACTTCTGCCGTTTCAATAGCTGTACCCGCCACAGCGACTATACTGACAGCAGGTTGTTAATTCTGTAAATTTTTGATTAGCGATATTATTTATTATGTTTAAAGGCGTAATATAAAGCATACGTTATCCTTAATCTCTACAAAATCAACAACAAACGTTAATTTTACTTTCCCCCTTTTTTTTTGAAAAAAGGGGGCTTAAGTCGTTTAAACTAAACCTTAATTCATCCCTCTAAGGTTAATTCATTGAACGTATCATTGCCTGCCCATCATTTAATGGCTCAACGTGGTTTTACCCTGATTGAACTGGTTATGGTTATGATAATAGCGGGCATCTTGGCAAATACCGCATTACCCAGATTCTTTGGCATATCTGATTATAAAACCCGCGTATTTTTTGACGATACCTTAAGTGCAATACGCTATGCCCAAACACTCGCCGTAGCGACTGGCTGCAAAGTGCAAGTTGCCATTAATGCCAATGGCTATACTTTACAACGCCCCGCCGCACAAAACCAATGCCGCAGTGCAGCGCCTACGTTTAACATCGCCATCCCACATCCCAGCACTCAACAAAACAGTTATTCAAACACAGAAGCAGGCGTTGCGTTGACCCCTAATATATCTTTTAGCTTCGATGCCCTGGGCAGGGCTTCATCCACTGTTTTGTTAAACGTCGGAGGTAGCCATTCCATTACCGTTGTCAAGGAAACAGGATTTGTTTATGGCAGCTAAATTGATGTCATTAAGGGTTATGTCCTGTAATCTTATGCCTCGCAGACAAACCGGCATGACTTTAATCGAATTGATCATGGCATTGGTGGTCATCGCCGTTGCCTTAACCGGCGCCTTAAAGGTCATCAACTTAACCGCCAGCCACAGTGCCGATCCGCTTGTACAGCAGCAGGCCATTTATGTTGCGCAAGCCTATCTGGAAGAAATTTTATTACAGAACTATACTGACCCAGACGGCACCAATGCGGGAGAAACACGCGCAAGTTTTGATAACGTCGGTGATTATGATGGATTAAACAATACGGGGGCGCGTGATCAATACGACAACTTAATTACCAATTTATCTGCATACCATGTAAGCGTTACAGTTGTTGATCAACCCATTAGCGGTCTTAATGCCAAGAAAATATCCGTCACTGCCAAAGGCCCTAACCTGCCAGGCTTAACGCTAGTCGGCTATAAATTCAATTACTGACATGACCCCTAAGAGAGCACACGGCTTCACCCTGCTTGAACTGGTTTTAGTGATGCTCATCGCCAGCATTTTAGCCGCAATGAGTACAGATGTCATCACACTGCCGGTGAACAGCTATCTTGATCTGGAACGACGTGCGACGCTGGTGAATACGGCTGAGTCAACATTGAACAGGATGCAACGGGATATTCGCCGCGCCTTACCCAACAGCATTCGCATTTCAGGTGGCGGAACGGTATTGGAATTATTGCATACCACCGATGGCGGCTATTACCGTGCCCAAAAAGCCAGTGATGGCTCGGGAGACCTTTTAGATTTTACAGGGCTGGATACCAGTTTTGAAGTCTTAGGTAACCTTAATGCCGTGCCAACTGGCGAGTTGGTTATTTATAATTTAGGGATAGCTGGAGCAGATGCCTATATCGGCGATAACCGCGCCACTCTGAGCAATGCCTCTAGCATCAATAACCTTAGCTTTACTGCCAAACAATTTCCCTTCCCTTCTCCGCAGCAACGATTTTTTATAGTCGATACCCCGATTACCTATAAATGTCTAGGAACGCAATTATTGCGCTACGACAGTTATGCCATTGCCACTATACCAGTGCTGGGTGTAGCAAGCTTACAAGCGGATAAAATTGCCGCTTGTCATTTTAGTTATAACGACGGCAAGGCTATGCGTTCAGGCTTGATCACACTGGCTATTACTTTAACCGATAGTGCCGGTGAATCCGTGCAACTCTTGCAGCAAGTGCATGTGGATAATGCGCCATGAAAAAACAACGCGGCTTCATGATGGTCATGGCGATTTTTATCGTGATTGTAATCGCGTTGCTGGGCAGCTATATGGTGCGGCTTAGCGGTGTGCAGCACGCAACCCATAGCTATACGCTGCAAAGTGCCAGGGCCTATTTGGCCGCAAAATCCGGACTGGATTGGGGTATTGCCAGCATTTTAAAAAATGGCGGCGACTGTACAACCGTAAGTGCCGCTAGCTTAACTTTTCCAGGACTCAACGGTTTTACGGTTACCCTGACCTGTAGCGACAGCATTCATTCTGAAGGGATCAACAACAATCTTAAGTTTTATAAGCTAAACGCACACAGCGCGTTTGGGGCTTATAACAGTACGGATTATGTTGCGCGTGAAGTTGAGGTTTCAATTATAAAGTAGGGACGCAAGATTTTGTGTCCCTATAGTTAATGAATCGCACTCGACAAATCCCACATCGGCAAAAAAATACCCAACGCTAACACCAATACCATGATACCGATAACAACCAGTAAAATTGGCTCTATGACACTGGTTAAGTTTTTTAAGTCCGCATCAACTTCGGCCGCGTAAAAATCCGCCACTTCCAGAAGCATACTACTGACATTACCAGTTTCTTCCCCAACGATAAGCATTTGAATAACCACCGGCGGAAATATGCGCGAATTTTGCGCCATTCGGCTGACCGTTTCACCTTTTTCGATCCCAAGCCGCATTTTTAAGAGCTTGGCACTAATATAACTATTGCCAATAGTGGCAGAAACAATACTGAGACTCTGAATAAGTGGCACACCAGCATCTAGGGTCATGGCTAACGAGCGCGAAAATCGCTCCATGGCAGAACGTTCCACAATACTACCGAGGACAGGCAGCTTAAGGAGCAATTTATCCCATTGCAAGAGTCCATTAGGCGTGTTGATATATTTAACACCAAAAACGCCCAAAACAATGCAGCCCAGCAGCAAATATGACCAGTTATGCACAGTGAAGTCAGATATATTCATCAACAATTTTGTTTGCCAGGGCAATTCTGCTTTTGCATTATCAAACACACCTTTAAACGCCGGGATAACATAAATATTGACGATAGCCATAGCAATAATAATCGCAATAATGACCATAGAAGGGTAACGTAACGCCGACTTAACCCGGCTTTGGATGTCTTTTTCCTGCTGTAAGTATTGTCCAATCTGCAAAAATGCCCGACTCAACTCGCCGCTATTCTCACCTACATTAATGATATTGATAAAGAGTGGATTAAAAATTTCTGGATGATACGCCATGGACAGGCTTAAAGCTGTGCCAGCTTCCAGGCGACGAACAATATCTTTAAGCGCCCCAGCAAAAGAGTTATTACGAGTTGATTCAATTAAGCTGCGTAACGCTCTGGTCAAAGGAACACCCGCTTTAGCTAGACTGTGCATCTGCCGACAAAAAAGCAGGCGGTCATTTAAAGAGATATTTCTTAAGGACTGCCAATCATTAAATTGCTGAATGACATCCGGCCTAGGATTTGTTTTAGTAATCGTTAGCGGGGTAAAGCCCTGATTGCTGAGTATTTTTGCCGCGAGCGCGGGATTGTCGGCCTCAATAATGCTCACAACACGTTTACCATCGGCATTACGCACCTGGCATTTAAAATGCGGCACGTTACTCTCCCGCACCTAAAATACGCAATACTTCTGAGACCGTAGTGATGCCTTGTTGTGCATAATCCGCAGCACAACTGGTGAAGCGGGTAAAGCCCGGGGTTTGCAGTGCCGCCTGAGTAAACGCAGCAACATCGTTACGACGCAGAGCATCTAGGGTCGCATCTGATAATTCTAATAATTCATACACACCAATCCGACCTTTATAACCGGTATGATTGCATTGGTGACAGCCCAGACCCTGCTTGAAAGTAACCTGGCTATAATCTTTGTTTTGGGATTGCTCCAACCAGATAAGCAGACTTGCCTCCAACTCAGTTGATTCACTACAATACTCACAAATCCTGCGGACTAACCGTTGCGCGACAATGACTTTTAAAGCACTGGCTAAAATATACCCCGCCACCCCCATATCCATCAACCGCGTAGCGGTTTCAATGGCGCCATTGGTATGCAGGGTTGAGAACACCAAATGTCCGGTAATCGAAGCACGGATTGCAATTTCAGCAGTTTCGGTATCTCGCATTTCACCGACCAAAATAACATCAGGATCCTGCCGTAAAGCTGAGCGAAGCACGCTAGCAAAACTTAAGCCCACTTTTTCATTAATTTGTACCTGGTTAATTCTGGGTAAACTGTATTCAACCGGATCTTCTGCGGTAATAATTTTGGTTTCCGGTTTATTCACTTCTGTTAATGCAGCATACAGGGTAGTGGTTTTACCGCTACCGGTTGGGCCTGTTACCAAAATTAAGCCATAGGGATTGTGAATATGTTTCTTTAAACGTGCCAGGATTGCCTCAGGTATGCCTAAATGCGCCAGATTCAATAAACCCTGGGAATGATCAAGCAACCGCAGCACCACCGACTCGCCATTTTGTACCGGCAGGGTTGACATCCTGACATCAATGGAGCGTCCTTTGACCCGAATGCTAAAGCGCCCATCTTGTGGCAGGCGTTTTTCAGATATATTCAAACTCGCCATGAGCTTTAAGCGGATAACCAACGCTGGGGCAATTTTAAATTCATCTAAAACCTGTTCATTCAACACCCCATCAACCCGCTGCCGAATGCGTAAAACGCCCTCATCAGGCTCAATATGAATATCAGAAGCTTTTGCCTGTACTGCATCTTCAAATAATGATTGCAGCAGCTTTACCACCGGCGCATCAGCAATAGTATCAGAGGTCAGTAGAGTACTGAGATCAACAGCATTTTCCGAAAGTTCAACATTTAATTTTTCTGCGAACGTATTGATTTCAGAAGTACGTCGATAGGATTGATTAATAATGGCAAGCAAATCTGATTCTTTAACAACGGCAGTGCGGATGGTTTTTTTAAATAACCGGGATAACTCGTCTAACCCCATCAAATCTGTAGGATCTGCCATTGCCAAAAAAATATCATGGTCAGTATTTTCCAATACCATGACGCGAAACCGTCGCGCTAAACTCTCAGGCAACAATTTTATACATTCC
>JABFRM010000055.1 GCA_013141155.1 Methylococcaceae bacterium
GATTAAAATCACTATACCTAAAATAATGAGATTCGTTGTAGACATGCTTTGCTCCTCGGTAATTGAGCGGATGGGGGAAGGTGAGATAACCAACAGCGTTTTAGACTATAGTGCTTACGCATACCACAGTCAACCGATAAAAATTTTTAGATGCCGCTGCTGTTTTTAAGGTGAAAGGGGCAAAATAAAACGGGGTGTTACGAACCAGGCTTTATGTGCCTTGTCGGTTGATGCGACAATTTGCCGCATTGGCAAGGTGGATATACTCCCTTACACTATGCGCAGCAAACTCTATAGGATTTGAGTCACATGAAACGCCTGCATACCCCAGCACATTTAAACCCACGCTCGCAACTAGAATTGTTTAAACAAACAGCTTTTCATGAGGCGGGTCATGCGGTTGCAATCTATTTGCGTAATCAGCAAATTCAACTACCGCCAGTGTTCTTTCAGATAACGTTGGACGCTTATGAGCCAAAGCCCTTGGAGAATAAATATTTAGCAAAAGTAGAAGGCGGCCATCTTATTGAAAATTTACCGTTTTCCTTAACGTCTTTGCCAGAACAACAGCAAAGTGGTTATTTAGCGGCTTTTGAAGCAGACATTGTGAATTTACTGGCAGGCCCGTTGGCGGAGGCTAAATATATTGCCTTACGCGATGATGAGGTTATTAATCGCGATATCGTTAATTTGAATGCTTTGGCGTTTTATGGTGGCGCTTCTGATCTTGAACGGGTGGAGGCGTATATTCAATGTTTTATTGAGAATATGCAGCAGCGTATTGACAAAGTAGACGCGTTGTTTAGCGTGGCGTTCGATTTTATCAATACCCGCACACATTGGAAAATTATTACCGATTTAGCGCTACATATTATTACTTGCCAAAAAAACACTATTCCGTGTGAAGAAATCATTAATATTATTGAGCAATCTTTATTGCGGGTATCTCTAGGGCATTGAAGTTTTGTAGCGTTACAAACCGATTATTCCTCGGTGGTATTGGTAATGGTTTTGTGAATCCGTTTTGAGCTAATCGCGATAATGATAACAATAAAAGGGATGGCAAGCCCTTCAATGAGTCCTGGATTAACATGCCAACCAAGAGCGTGCAGCGCCGCGGCTATTTTACTGATCAGACTGGCTGCATAGTAGGTAATGGCGACCATCGAAATGCTTTCAACCATCTGCTGCATACGTAGTTGCATCTTGGCGCGTAGTGAGGTGCAGGTATTAATCGCCGGTTCCAACCGCCGTTTGATAAATTCTCCCAGCGTTTGAATGCCTTGAATGCGCACTTCCCATAAATCACTGACACGCTGCTTCACCAGTTGATAATAGGTGCTTGCGAACCCTTTCTCAAGTAACGGCAGAAAGCGAACCGCCCACTGATTAATCGAAAGAGTGGTCAACAAATACACCGCACTCCCATAATTTCCTCAAAATGCCGGTAACTCAAAGAGGAAACGCCGCATACCAACGAATCCACACCAAAGCAACGTATGCCAGAAGCGCACTCTTTTGGTATTGAACGTATCAAATTACACCTTTTGTTGATATGGCACTTAAGAATAACAGAATCCGTTGCTCGAGAGTTAATGCGACAAAACCGTTATGTGCGGCAGCTTAATTTTTACCTCTTCTAGGCATTGGCCAAAATAGCCTTAGTGGGTCAAAAAAATCTTTAAAAATGTGTACTACTTCACAGACATTAAACTTAATAATCTCTATAGTTGAGCCATGTTTTATGCTCCGGCTAACTTTTATTGTCCATCACGAAATTAAGAAGCTATGCCGGATTATAAATAATTTGTGGCTTTAACTGGGTAATTTTGCCCGCAAATTAATACGGCTTTAAGCCTTACGAATATTGGCGACAGAAGCATAATTAATGAGGAGTTATTTATGAAAAAGATAGCATTGTTTGTTTGTATCGCCAGCCTGTTTAGTGGCGTTAGTTTAGCCAGCGGTAAATATACCAGTAATGATGGGAATTTCGTGGTATCGGATGTAAATGCCGACGACAAGACCTTCTACGATAGCGTTACTTTGCAACTCAATTTTGGTAACGGGACTTTTTTGGTAGTTAATGCCAAGGAGAAGTCCCCGACACTTTTCGACAGGCCGCTGGAGCCGCAAGTTACTGTAGAAGGCTTTACCATAGGTTTTTTGGGGTGTGAAAAATCGGGTATGGATCAGATTACTTGTTATTTGCAAGTAGTTAACAATGAAGCGGATAGGGAGGTTGCCGCTATTGCCCGCTATCCTGATCCTTCTGCCGATAATGCTGCTGTTGGATCCATACTCTTTGATAATCTCAATAATACTTATATAGCACAATCGGTTACTTTTACCAACATAACAGATGATATTTTTGTCAAGGCAAGGTTATATCAAGACATACCAGTCAAGCTCAGTATGGTTTTTACAGGAATTAATATAAACGCCAGTTCCATATTACTTTTTAGATCAACTTTTAATACTTCCTTCGGAAAACATTTTGTCGGCACGTTCAAAAACATTAAATTTTAGGGTGAATCGGGAGTAATACTTCACTTGTAATGCTGCCGGTTTTCTGGTTTGGTTATAGGGGTTACAAGCCGGAGCCCTTGGAATTTTTGAAGTCTGTTTGTTGGGATAGTCTTTCCAAACGGATCGCAAAGTAAGTTAAGGCTGCGTGAGGCGATGTTCGACAATAACGTGCGAATTTTAAAGGAACAAGGTAATGAATATTTCACAATACACCCGATTAGCCATCATCCTATTGGTGATTCTTATACAAGCTTGCGCCAACCCAAAATACCAGACTTTTTATAATTATGACCCGCCAACGACAGCAGAAGGTCGGGCCTGTACTTTTCAATGCGAAAACACAAAAATGCAGTGCGAACAGGTAGACCAAATGCGTCTCGCCAATTGTCAGGATCGCGCTGAACTCAATTTTCAACGTTGCACCGATCGAGCACAGGCCGAATATGACCGCTGCAAAGCTTCCGGCCAAAAATATTGCATAGCAGACTATTGTAGAGAGGAAACTTGTAATAATAACGGCCAATGTGAAAACCAATACCGGCGCTGTTTTTCGATTTGTGGCGGGAAAGTGACTTCCGAAACGCGTTGTGTTGCTAATTGTGAGAGAAAGTGATTGATCGATCCCGAAACTTTCCAGAAAATTTTTCGCATTTGATCAGTTTATAGGATGGGCTTAAGTAAGCCATATAACTTGGGGGTTACGAAAATGTCAATTAACAAGGTCAGATATCAACTCAGTAAAATTTTATCTTGTCTGGCTCAAGCCTACCTGCTGGTAGCTTGTACTACCGTTCCAATTATAAGAAATTACCCGCTAGGGACTGTAGGGGGTGGGTACTGGGAGCAAGACGAAAATACTGACCCCCGCTTTTATCGGGGGACTGAAGTGGGAAAAGATAAGATCGGAACGCTTTATGCGTTTGGAAGTAATGTTTTTGCAAACGGTTCAAAAATTGAAGATACCACCGGGATTGATAACAATACGTTTGTTAGCACCGGTCTTCAAAGTGCTGTACGCATAGAGTTTAAGGAAGATAACGGCACTTGTCTTATCCATGTTAAAGATTTTAAGGTGGGTAAGGGCTATGGTGATACAGCCAGTTGTCAGCATAGCATCGGGACCACTCATGCGGATAGCCAAATGCAAAACTCGGTTTATCATTTCAATGTATCTCCACAACAGACAGAAGTCACGGTATTGAGTGGATTAGTCAAGTTGGCATTACATGCTGACCCAAGCCAAACGGTTAATGTTAATAGTGGAGAAGAGGCTATTGTCACGGTTAACGCCATAGTTGGCCCCCGTCCAGTTTCAATTGACGAGGTGAATAGAAGAATTCGCTGGCGGGATAAATATACCTTTTCTACACGGGAAGTAGATTGGGCTACAGTGGGGGCGGTCGCCGTAGGTGTGGCAGCGATAGGTGTGGGTGTAGCATTAGGGGTAGGCGGCGGCAATAACCACCCTCCTTCATCGCCTAGTCCTAGGACTCCTAATGATCCTTCTCCAACGCCCACTCCAAAAAATGCTCCTCCACCTACAATTCCTGATAGCACCGTTGATTATGGCCAAGCTGTTCCTGCCCCTAGTGTCCACCCGCTAAAATGACAGGTTGTTGTAGCGCCATTTTTTATGCAGCTTGGAGTATGATTAAATTCGTACAAAACATTAATTATCAGTACGAATATCAACATTAATTCAGGCATTATTCAATCCACCCCTGAGTTTGTGGTTTATATTTAATGAAAACAATAAAGTTAGCCATGATCATTAACCCATTTTGGTGCGTTGTTTTTACGCTTTTTTTGATAGGATGTTCACCAAAGGTTAGTCGACCAACAGACGTGCGCTTGCAGACACTTTATCAAAAAGGTTCAGAAGCCTACCAACAAAGTAACTATCAACAAGCACAAGCACAGTGGCAAGAAGGGTTTACATGGGCTAAAAAAGACAGTGAACCCAATAAATGGGCCGCGTATTTTCTTTGCGGTCTTGGCCGTATTGCTGAAAGCACTGGCGACCATAAACAAGCTATTCAATTCGCTGAACAAGGGCTGAAGATTATTGATGTTGTCACTGACAAAACCCTGGAATCTGAAGCCCATGTCATTATTGGTCAGGCATATACAGAAATGGGTGATTATGCTAAAGCAAAGTATCACTCAGAACTTGCCAGACAAATCGCAGTTCAAATTGGCAATTTAAAGTTAGTAAGTGATAGCAGCAGAACGTTGGGTGCGATATATAAAGATCAGGGACAAATAGATCTTGCACAGGCTTCATACCAAGAAGCGTTAGCGTTAGCGATAAAAGCCGATGACAAATTATTGCAGGCAAAGGCACTGAATAACTTGGGGGAACTGTTTCACCGTTTGGCGCTGTATGAACAGGCGTTTGCCCAATACCAGCAATCTTTACAACTACGAGAGTCGCTCAATGATTTAGCGGGTCAGGGAAAAGTTTTAGGTAACATCTGTCGAACTTATATCACACAAAATGAATACGATCAGGGCTTATCCTATTGTGAGCGAGCTCTTAAAATAGCCCGTAGAATCCACGATAGGGCTCATGAAGCAAATCACTTAAACAACATCGCGGGAATATTTCGCGATACTGGAAAATACGATGAAGCCATAAACTATTCTCTTCAGTCACTCGCAATAAAATATGAACTTTCGGATCTACCCGGTGAAGCAAAAACGCTGAATAATATTGGCGACATTTTTAGGCTGGAAAAAAAATACCCGCAAGCGCTTGGCTACTTTTCAAGATCGTTGAAGATCAAAAAACAACTTGCTGATAGATCCGGTCAATCGGCCAGCAATTTTAACAGTGGGTTGAATTATGCTGATCTCGGTCAGTATAACGATGCACTGAGCTATTTGAATGAAGCGTTGTTGATTCAGACTGAGTTAAATGAACCCGATTTGCTATGGCGTATCTACAGCCAACTCAGTTATGTGCACCATCAACTGGGCCATCAATGGCCTGCGATTTTTTTCGGCAAACATGCCGTCAACACCATTCAGTCAATCCGCAGCAGTAACCAAGGCCAAAGTAAACAGTTGCAGCAAAGCTACCTGAAGGATAAGGGCGTTGTCTATGAACAGTTAGCGAATTTACTGATAGATCAAGGGCGATTGGGGGAGGCGCAAAAAGTGCTGAATATGCTCAAGGAAGAAGAATATTTTGATTTTATCCGGCGGGGTTCCAGTCATGATTCCCGTGCTACGACAGCGGATTACACCCAGAAAGAATCAGGTTATGAAAGCCAGTATAAGCAACTCACGGTACGGTTGTTTGAGCTAGGGAAGGAATATACCGAGTTAGACCAAAAAAGACAATCAACTCAGACATTAACGCCACCTGAGCAGCAGCGGCTTGACGTACTCAGTGGTGATCTTGAAGAAATAAGAAAAAACTATCGAAAATTCGTAAACGAGCTTGAACAAATTTTTGATAAAGGAAGCGACATAGATTTGACCAGGAGTTTAGAGCATATTTCTCAATATCAGGGTCTTTTGAGTGAGTTTAAAGATAATACGGTACTGATTCATTACTTGGTTAACGATGAAAAATTAAGGATACTGATTACCGGCAAAAATCAATCGATACCGCCGGTATTACGTGAAGATTCGATCAGCCGGTCTGAGCTTAATCAACTTATCTTTGCTTTTAGAAAAAAGTTATTGGCTCGTGCGCCGGTTTTTAAGGAAGCCAAGGATTTATATGACCACCTTATTAAGCCTATAGCAGCAGATTTACAATTGCTGAAACCTAAAATTTTAATGATTTACCCTTACCAGTCACTGCGTTATTTGCCGTTTTCGGCGCTTTACGATGGTAACCAGTATTTAGTGGAACAATATGCGCTTGCCCTCTATAACGCCGCCGCTGAAACACTGGCGTTAAAAGAAAAGCCAAAATTTCAATGGCGGGTAGCGGGGTTTGGTGTTTCTAAATCGCCCGTCAAAGATTTCGCCGATTTACCTTTTGTTGAGGATGAAATAAATGGCATCGTGAAAGGTGAAGCACCTAAGTCAACGGGGATTTTACCGGGCAGCCGATATATAAACCAAGCGTTCACGCCCGCAAGATTAATGGATACCTTGAAAGAAAAAGGCGCGTATCAGGTTTTTCATTTGGCGACGCATTTCAAATTTAGTCCCGGTC
>JABFRM010000004.1 GCA_013141155.1 Methylococcaceae bacterium
GTACCTATGTGACCCTACTTAACAATACCGATGGTAGCGTGGGCGAGGTGACCGTTAAGGGGACTAAAGGTGAAACTGTTATTAGTAAAGCTAACACAGGCGCCTTGTTAGACGGCTCGTCCAAACAACCTTTTGCGGTTGATGCGCAACAATTGCAAGACGACTTTGGCGCAGCTTTAAAAGCGCAACCCCCCTTGCCTGAAAGTTTTTTATTGTATTTTCAGGAAGGCGGAACCCATTTGACGCCGGAATCTGAAGCGATGCTGCCTAAAATTTCAGCTGCAATCGTTGCGCGTAAAGAAGTCGATATTTCCATTATTGGGCATAGTGATACCACAGGGGCTGCGAAATTAAATGAACAATTAGCCCATGAACGCGCTGTTTACGTGAGTGGTTTTTTTGATCCTGCCAAACTGCATATTAAAGAAATGACGGTAACTTCGCATGGTGAAAAAAATCCGTTAATCAAAACCGCTGATGATGTCAGCGAGCCTAAAAATCGCCGGGTGGAAATAACTGTTCGCTAGCATTCCTTCAATTGGTCGTTTTTATCTTTATGACGGGTAAATTCAAATTGTCGTGGGTAATAGGTATTGGTGCGAGCAGGTCGAGATTGGGTTCCCACGTTTCAAAGCAAGTCATTCCGGCAGGGATGCCGGAATGACGGGGAATTTAACGTGTGTAGATACCTAGGGTTAAACTATCAAGCCAGGCAATTAAGCGATTGTTAATTTAATAGCCCACCTTTTCTCTGCCGCATTTCCGGCTCCACAAAACCATCGCGCAGGTGCTTATAAAGCGCGGTTATCAAGCGAAATTCACTATCGGCAGGGCCTTTCAGTTTGGGATCAACGACTTCTTCAATTCCATCTTCACGATCTGCTTCAGTGGTAATTGCGCCGATGTCCTTGGCGATAATTTGCGTGGATTCACCTACTTGCTTAACGGTGAGCTGGTATTTACGCAAACCGAAACTTTCAGTAAACAGCTTTTCACCTATCCCCGTAAAAAAACCGCTTTCGGTTTGATAGCTATCTGTATCAAAATTCACCAGATATTGCCCTTGCTCGCGGTCATGATCAGTGATGGCTATTTTTTGATGTTTTAAAACTTTCTCAAGCACTTGCCAAGTATTGTCAAACTCTAGGTTAAGCTTTAACAGCGGCGCGGTTTTATTGCCGACTAACTTAATATTGTTGCCTAGACCATTACTAATCACCGATTCATCGGTAATAGCGGCGACTTCCGTTGAGGGGGTTATCTCAAGTTGGGGTGGACGTTCTAATTGCTGGTATACATCAAGATGGTCAGGCCCGCCGCAAGCTGGTAATAAGATAGTGACTAAAACTAACGCGCTACTGAAGATTAATTTTTTAAATGGCATAACGTTCACTGGGTAAAAAAACGACGATGTTGTAAGACTGGAAAAGCAGTACGCATTTTTTCTAATTTTTCAAGATCAATGTCTGCACTCACGAAACCACCTCCGGTCTTTTGACAGGCCAATATCACGCCCCAAGGATCAATAATCATGCTGTGTCCAAAAGTTTGGCGACCATTTAGATGAAAGCCGCCTTGATTGGGTGCGATCACATAGCACAGGTTTTCAATCGCCCGCGCCCGTAGCAGCACTTCCCAATGCGCCGCCCCCGTCTGTGCCGTAAACGCAGAAGGGACGATTAGTATTTGTAAACCTTGCACCTGCATGTTGCGGATCATTTCAGGAAAGCGTAAATCATAACAAATAGCTATGCCGAGTTTACCAAACGGCGTATCAATAACCAGCGGTTGGTTACCTGCTTCAATAGTGTCAGATTCCCGGTATACTTCATCGGTATCCGGTACGTTGACATCAAATAAATGCACTTTGTCATAGCGGGCGACGCACGCGCCTTGATCGTTATAGACCATACAAGCCGCCCGGATTTTATTGTCTGCTTCAGCAACCAGCGGGATGGTGCCAGCAATAATCCAGACTGCATATTTTTTAGCAGTTTCGCTTAAAAAATTCTGTATTGGCCCTTCGCCATCCATTTCTTTGTGAATGAGTTTATCGGTAATGCTTTCACCCATGAGGGCAAAATTTTCAGGCAAGGCCACTAATTTTGCACCGGCACGGGCGGCCTCGGCGATCAGCTTATCCGCTTCGAGCAGGTTAAAATTGACATTCGGAGAAGAAGCCATTTGTATGGCCGCACAGTGACTCATTATTACTCTCGGTTAGGGTTGTTTAGAATTGTTTTGTAGCCAGGAAAAGTCAGTCAACCCGTACCAGGTTTTTTGTAATAAACCGTCATTTTCACGAAGCCGGATGACTTGTGGGCTTTGCCATGCCCCCAATATTTTATATTCCGATCCCAATAAAAAGCCTGCTTGCGAATTGCCGGTTACGGTTTCCAGGGTATAGGTCAAGACTCTGTCCACAATTGTACCAGCAATAGGTAAGGCCGCAGAACTTTTAGGCAGCACTTTGGCACGATAATCCAGGGTACGTTCAGCCAAATGCGCAACACCGCTAATCTTAACTTCAGCAGGGACGGCATCCACCACAAGGTTGTCAGTAACGGCATTGCCTTTATTTAAATCGAAATGCCCATGTATGCGATTAAACGTCAGTCCTTCTGCCAACATATCGCTAAAATCTAAACGTAAGCGCCGACCCCATTGCTCAAAGGCTAAAAAACCCAACAGCCGACCGAACCCTGGTTCGATGCTTAAGATACGCCCATTGATAAGCTCAATCGCCACTTTTCCCTGTAAATGCTCCAAGGCAAAATGCTGCGGCGCACCCTGCCAGTTGACGGCTAATTCTACCGTGGCATCGGTTGCTTTTACATCTTTGCTAATATGCAATTTTGCTAAGAAATCACCGAATTTGTGCATTTTAAAGCTGCCGGTGGCGGTGGTTTGTTGTGCAGCGGCAGTCGCAATCCAACTTCCCGTCAACGCCAATTCGCCCTGGGTATTTTTAAGACTTACCTGTTTGAAGGCAATACCATTGGTGATGCGTGTGGTGTCGATGGATAATGCCCCCACATTCACCCCTTCCCATAATACTTGTTTGGCGGTAAGGTTAAACAACGGTAGACGTTGTATTTCAGGTTTTGCGGGTTCGCTGGCTTTTAAGTGGCCTAATGCCGACAAATTAACGTAATCCAAATCTAGCATTGTTGATTTATCTTGCGCTGAGCCGGTGGGTTTAACAAGTGACCCTTTCAGCACTGGGCTATCGAGAGCTATCTGCCAGGCTTGCGCTTCGTGTTGCAGATGCAAATCCAGTTTGCCCAAGGGCTGGCTATGCCATAGTAATTGCTGCGCGTGCAGGTTTATGGTGGTAAAAAACGGCGCTGAAGGTTCCTGATCATTACCAGCAAATTCGGCCAAATCCATCCAATCGGCTAAAGTGCATTGCGCCAAGTTGATGCTTAAATGACCGCCTTTAATAGGCATCGCGCCTAACTCACCGGCACCGATCAAGATTTCTGCGGCGGTGAGTCGTTTTTGTTTGGTGTTTAATAAGGCAGAGGCGCTTAGTTGCTTACCCAATTGTATCTTGATCGGTAGTAACGTTTGCTCGCCAAGGTTCATTTGCATGTTCAACGGTCTGCTTTCGCTTGCCGATTTAGCTAGCACATCAGGCAATTTTAACGCGATACCCGCTAAATCAGAATTTAACGATAGGCTTGCGTTCCGCTGGCTATTGGGCAGTGTTAACCCCAGTTTATAATCGGTATCGCCTTCTGCATAGCGCCAAACCGGCACGCTAAATTGTTGTTGTAAATCCAAAATATCAACATGTCCTTGAATATCTAGCTGCATCCTGTCGGCATTATTGTGAATAGCGACCTGAATATCGTCGCCTAAGGTTTTGGCATGCAGTTGCCCGCCCACTACGCCTTGTGCATTAAAGTCAATGACACCTTGCACCTTGTTAACGGGTAACGATAAGGGGAGTACGCTTAAGCGGACGTTTTGTAATTGCAAAGCGCCTTTTAGGGTTAAAGGACTCGCTGCGGCAAGTGGCACCTGAAGCGTCAGATCAAGTGCCGCTAAGCCTTGTGGGTTAATGACCTCCCATAACCGCTCAACACTGTTTTTTACCGGCGACTTTTGCAAATAGCCCAAGACTTGCGCGATGTCAGGGTTGCCTTTAATTTGCACCGTCACATCAGGGCTGGTCTGGAAAGACGGGATGTTAATATCAAATTGTTGGAGCTTGGCTTCGTGAACACTGGCGCGCTCTGCGGCGATTTGAATGCCGTCATTATAAAACCTTACTTCCGCATCAATCGCGCGCACGGGTTCCCAATCGGCAGCGTACTGTAAATCGGTGCCTTTAAAATCAAGGATTAATTCAAATACGCCTTGTTTTTTGGAGAATGGAAAGTCCGCCAAAAGACCTGAAAATAACACCCCACGCGGATTAACCTGTCCTTTAGGAAACGCCTGATTTAACCAAGTAACCGCCTCCTTCCCCATCAAGCCCACCGGCCAATAGCGCGCGAATGATTTGATGTCACTGTTACCCTTAAAAGTGGCTTGAAGATCCATCCACACAGCATGGGTCTGACGGTTAACTTTAAGCTGTATTCGGCTATCCGCTTGTAAGTCAGGCACTACAGCACTAATAGTCGGGCTGGCAATAACCCAGTCATCCGCTGCTTGTTGCCAATTAAAGCGCGTATGCAGTGTATTGATAGGCAAAGGTTTCGCAAAAATTCGAGGTAAATCCAGGGCAGTATTATTAAGTGCCACTGCTAGCGTGCCATGTTGCTGATCTCCCTGAATATGTCCACTGAGATTACTGATGCCTGGGACATCCTGATAGGCCGCCAGCGACACTTTATCAAAAGCGCTGCTTATGGAAAATTGCTGAGTTTCGGGGGTTAGCATTAAGCTGAGTTGCTTAAGTTGTCCTTGCAATGCGTTGGTGGGAAAAGGCATGGCAACGCCGAAAAAACCACTTAACTGGGTCATTTGTTGCAAATCCAGTTGCGGCGTTTGCATCCCTATACTTTTAAAGGTGTATTGTGGGTTGCTAAGGCCTTTTAAGGTGATTTGTGTATTTGTCAGTTGGAGGTTATTGGCGTTAACACCTAAATCATCAACCCGTAATTGCCATTGTCCGTTTTGGTTAACCCAATTAAATTGGTTGTGCAGTTGCTTAATGGCTAATGATGGCTGGGCAGGGCGTTGTAGCAGCAGTTGTTGTAATTGCGTGGTTCCGGTTATCGCTTGTAGCTGTGAATTTTGCCAATAACTCCATAAGCGGACTGTGCCTTGTCCGTCTGTTACACTGAGTTGCAAAGGTAAATTCCTGCTGTTTAACAGCTTGGCGAATTGCAACTGCTTGGCTTCGACGTAAATTAAGCCATTAAGCCCTTGTGGTGTTAAAAAGTTACCCCGTAGCTGCATGGACACACTGATGGTTTTGCCGTAGTCTTTAGGTACAGTAATGAGCATATTCAGTACATGCCGCTGCCCATCTTGATCACTTTTGAGTACCAGATTAACATCGTCCAGCAGTATATCTTTTTCAGTTTTGAGCGTTGTGGATGGCGACACAGGCATTTCATCATGCCAAGTCAGTTGACTTTGTAAAATTTCAAACTGCGCAGTTTGTAGTATCCATACGGGAGGCTCTGAGGTACCTGCTGGTAGGCCTGCTACCCCGATACGGCCGTCGCGATGCCGAGTAATTGTAGCGTGTGTCCCGACCAAGGTAATCCAGGAGGAAGCCAGTATTTGTTGTTGGCCGTAACTTTTTAATAAATCCATGCTCAGACGGATTTCCTGCACCTGAAGCGGAGATTTTTGTAATTTATCGGTCGCTAAAACTTGCACCTGCTTTAACACTAACTCGGGTCTGAAACCCCGCATACCGGCACCCAGATGACCGATTTTTATAGGTGCGGCAATTTCCTTGCTGATAATGCTTTCCAGATCTTCTTTGTAAATATCAACGACGCTTAAAGTATAGCGAATCACCGTGAGCGCGAGCGCGAGGACGATTAACCCCCAAAAGATCAGATGTTGCGTAGCGCGGGTAATATGATGAATCATGCAGGCAAGTCAGATTAAAACGAGCCAGTGGACACTAACAGCAAAATGCTACAGCAAAACCACATCATATTGTTCCTGGTTGTATTCGGTTTCGGCTCTAAAGCGGATTTCTACTTTCAAAAAAGCTTCTAATTCTGCCAAGGTATCGGCTTCTTCATCTAACAACATTTCCACCACGTCATTGGAGGCCAGCACCAATAATTGTTGCACATTAAATTGCCGCACTTCGCGAATAATCTCCCGAAAAATTTCCAAGCACATCGACTCGGCGGTTTTCAACACCCCACGTCCTCCACAAGCACAACAAGGCTCGCATAAAATATGCTCCAGACTTTCGCGGGTGCGCTTGCGGGTCATTTCTACCAAGCCTAAGGTGGAGACTTCGGTTATTTTGGTTTTGGCATTATCTTTGGCTAACAGGGCGCTCAACGTATCCAATACTTGTAGACGATGTTCAGCACTTTGCATATCAATAAAATCAATGATGATAATGCCGCCGAGATTACGCAACCGAAGCTGTCTGGAAATGGTTTGTGCGGCTTCCAGATTGGTTTTGAAAATGGTTTCTTCCAAATTGCGTCCGCCGACATAGCTGCCGGTATTAACATCAACAGTGGTCATCGCTTC